>CAKMZJ010000095.1 GCA_929200395.1 Candidatus Gorgonimonas eunicellae
TTTGCTTAATTAGTGAACGAAACGGATAACCTGATTTAATAGTTACCAATTGTTCCAAGTTAATTGATACACTCGGTTGCATTTATTTTAATGCCTCCATAATTGTTGATATAGCCCTGTTGCTTCTATAATGGTTTTTAATTGACATGTAGAGGAATTAAAATTACGCTACGTATAAAATGCAGTATTCTACATGGGACACTCTGACTGAGGATGAATATTAACAACGACAACTATTGCTGTCAAGTTTTTTTGCAGTTTTCTTATGGTGTAACACTTAATAGAGATTATTATATTTATTACATCCAGCACTAACTTTATAAAAATGGAACTAAATAATAATAAAATAATCTATAATAATAGGAAACAAATAAAAATATCTAAGGTATTAGTTTTATTTAAAATAGACCACTTAGAATACAATAAATTTATAATATAGGATATTTATAATGAATACAGTCAACAATGAAATAGATAAACTAGAGTTACCTCAAGAAATAAATAAGAATACTCAAGCACAATATTTAAATAAAAAAGTAGTAGAACTTAAAAGTAAAGGCGTAGAGTTTAAGACAATAGCTAACAGAGAAGCAGTGCAGTCTTCTTCTATAGCGCAGAGAGCTATAAAAAGATGTCAGCTTATGTTTAATTATTGTCCTAGTAATAATAGTGACATTTGCGGAATATCATACTATTCTAAAAAAGATCAGATAAATCTTAATGGTGTTATCGATTATGATGGAGCTGTTCGCAGCAAACTTGAGGTCTTATGGAGTAAGTTTGAATATATTTTTTTAACATCAACAAATAGTTATTTACTTTGTTGTAGACACTTCGCTTTAGCTTGGGTTACTAATAAATTAGATATAAAAAATATTGATAATTTAGCAGATTTACAAAAATCAGATTTTTTAACAAAATTTGCAGGAAAAGAAGCTACTTTAGAAAAAATACTAACTTCTTACGATTTACATTATACACATAATGATATTGCGACTGATAATATTAACTTTTCATCAACCAACTTTGGTAAAATAATTGATACAATATGTTATAAAATGCAACAACAAAAAGAGCAATCTAGGTCATACCTATTGCAAACTTCTTGTAAAAATAAAGCACATATAATGGCACTAAAAATTAATATAATAAATAATGCTGTTGAAATAAAATTTTATAATCCTGATGATACTTTGAGAGAACAAAATATCGTCTTTAATTCAACTAATGATGTCCATAATCTTCAACTTAAAGATTTATTAGATCTAAAAAGTAGACTAGTATATAGAGTTGATAGTTTTATAGGTACTAAAAATGATGAAAAAAATTGCATGTTACAACATATACCAAATGACTACTCCGTAACACAAAATATATTTATAAAAAGCATAGTTGATCTTGAAAATAGCATTGAAAGGAGACGTGTTATAATGGATACAGCTACAAATAAAATGATCGATGATTCAGAAAATTTCATGGAAACACTTATGGAGAAACAAATACAATATGAAAATGATTTTCACGTTAAATCTAAAGAAATGCTAACTACTCAGCATGAACGTTTTAATAAGGGACTAGAAACCTTGAATCATAATTTTATAGACGAAGCTAAGGGCTACTTTGTTGAACAAAAAAAATAAATGCCTTATATGCACGTAGCAGATAAAAATGCCACGTGTATATTACTAAGCATTACTAGTAATAACTTGATGCATAGTATAAAGAACAACCCATGCAGCTTCTAATTTAAATGGCGATAGCTCCATAAACTGTGTTATATTTAAGGCAGTTAACCTATTGTTATTAGCTGCTTGAGATTTTTTAGTATATATTCTTAAATTAGCTTCAATCTGACTACATATAAGCCCCATAGATTCAAGTTGGCGGTGGTTTTCTTTGATAAATGTTATCATCTTTTTTATAAATTTTGGTTCAGCTTGGTAGCAATGAAAATACTTTTGTTGAGTGGTTTCAGTATCTGCCTTAAGATTTAACTCTTCAATATTGGCCATTAACCATAATATATTTTGTCTTAAAGCGTCGTCTGTTGTAATGTCTAGAGATAAATAGCTTAAAAATTTTGCTGCTTTTTTAATTTCAGCAAAACTAATATTAGCATATTTTCTATGTAAGCCATATAGTTCTGATATCTCTAATACCTCTGATATCTCTGATAACCTAGCTAAGCTTTCTGTTAACCTTAATCGACTTATAATTACTTTTTCGTGCATTATCCAAAATATTGCCAACTCAACAGCAAAAAATTTTATATTAATGTTATCAAAAAACATTTTGTTTGTATAAATTCTTTTTATCCAGGTTGAAAGAGCATCATATGATTCAGTTGAAGTTTGCATGCCATACACTTTCATACGTAAATGGAATAAATCATGTTCAAAAAAACAACTTGAATAGGCATCATAACCATCGGCATTTGTTAATTCTTTTACTGAACAACCAACTAGCCATACTGGTAACGGCCATATTTTATTAAGGTTATTAATAGTTAAACAGCCAGTATAAGGTACTAAAATGTTATCAGTTTTAAATGGTGATATTGGCTTGCCATCTGCATATGTGGTACTATGCTCAAAAGCAAAATTATATTTATATAATCGTATTAGTTGCTCTTCAAATGCAAAAGTTGGTTTAAATATATCGCCCCAAGGTAGATTAATTATATCATCTAAGCAACAGTCATCTTGAAAATCAGCTGTAGAATTAATACCAATTAAATTCATAGTAAATTTATCTTCCATAACATAACTATGGTAATTTTTTACTGTATCTTCAAAATCTTTTTCTGATAGTTGTGATAATGAATTTAATGCTATTTTATGAGATTTATTTTCTATAACTGATTTACATAATAAAATTTTATAGACTAAAATAAAAGATGCATTATATGGGTAAAATGGATATAACTGTCTTAATTCTTGCTGTAGGTTTCGAAAAATTTTTATTTGCCTTTTAGATAATGAATAATGTTTTAAAATATCATCTATGCTTTTATCTAGTATTTTAGCAGTTATATTCATGCAAGGCATTGGAAAACAATCTTTATGCTGATTTACTAATACAGATAAACTTTCTGCTTCTTGATAAGACATATTCTCTAGTCTTTTAACAAAATTACTATCATTCGTATAATCTTTAACTATTATTCCATTTGCTAGTTGTAGCATAGGGACTGGAGGCAAACTATGGTTTGCAGAGGTATTAGCAGTGTTAGAATCTGGTAAAATATTATCATTAACAGACAATTTGTTAATTTGATAATTGCTAAATGCTGTATTAAATGGTTGTGATTGTTCTATTTGTTGTGGTGTGTATTCAACAGCTAGCACCCTACTAGTTAACATAATTAAGTTTATCCTTATAAATTATTACTGATGTTTTTATTAGATATAAAAAAACTAGCTTAGTTCCATGTAAAAATAATTGTTATTATTCTATTTTTCACATGCTGTAGTTAATTATTTCTTCCTCCTGTATATATTTTTAGAAATCAACAATACAAACTAAAATAATTTACAATAATGCTACTGACGTTTATACCCATAGTATAGAATCATCAACAAATAACAATAATTTAAATTTTAAACAATATGCTGTTACTAGTATTTGTTACGGTTTTTTAGGTGCAATAGCCGGAGCAACTATAGATATGGCATTTTATAATAAACAGCATCTAGAATTTGAAAGCTATAGCATAACTTTTGTAAACAATAATAATTATTATATTGCTAAAGAATATAAATACTCAGATTCTGGAAAACAAGATATAGCTATTGCTATTGGAATAGCTGTGGGAAGTATATGAATTCTATATATATTGTATTACATAAAAGTTCGTAACTTGAGTAAGTCGGCAAAAGCTACAGCTGATAATCACGGCAAGAATGTTAAAGCCAAATCTGGCTTGAATAAATCTATACAGGTGGCAGATGGAAATGCTAGGTTTCAGGGTTAGTTAGAACACTAGCACAAGAAGCACTTGTTTAATCAAAAAGCCTCGTCCTTTAGATCGGGGAGCATATAACTACTTGGTATTAGCATAAAGAACTTGATAGATAGTATAAAGAACAACCCATGTGGCTTCTAATTTAAATGGCGATAGCTCCATAAACTGCTTTATATTTAAGGCAGTTAATCTATTATTAGTTGTATGGTATTTTTTAGTATATATTCTTAAATTAGCTTCAATCTGACTACATATAAGCCCCATAGATTCAAGTTGGCGGTGGTTTTCTTTGATAAATGTTATTATATTTCTTATGAATTTTGCTTCAGTTTGGTAACAACTAAAATACTGCAGTACAGTGGCGTCATCATCTGCCTTAAAGCTTAACTTTTCAATATTATCCATTAACCATAATATGTTTTTTCTAAAATCGTCATCTGTTGTAACATCTATAGATAAATAGTGTAAAAAATATGCCGCTTGTTTAACTTCAGAAAAACTAATATCAGCATATCTTTTAGGTAAACTTTTTAGATCTATAGATGGTAGTGCTGATAACAGAATTAAGCTTTCCATTAACCCTAATTGACCTACAGCTACTTGTTCATGCATTATCCAAAATATTACCAACTCAACAGCAGGAAATTTTACATTGCTTTTATCAAAAAACATTTTGTTTGTATAAACCATTTTTATCCAGGTTGAAAGAGCATCATATGATTCGGTTGAAGATTGCATGTCATACTCTTTCATACGTAAATGATATAAATCATGTTCAAAAAAACAACTTGAATATGCATCATAACCATCGGCATTTGTTAATTCTTTTACTGAGCAACCAACTAGCCATATTGGTAACGTCCATATTTTATTAAGGTTATTAATAGTTAAACAGCCAGTATAAGGTACTAAAATGTTATCAGTTTTAAATGGTGATATTGGCTTGCCATCTGCATATGTTGTCTCATAGGAAAAAGCAAAATTATCTTTATATAATTGTATTAGTTGCTCTTCAAATGCAAAAGTTGGTTTAAATATATCACCCCAAGGTAGATTAATTATATCATCTAAGCAACAGTCATCTTTGAAATCAGCTGTAGAATTAATACCAATTAAATTCATATTAAATCTATCTTCCATAAAACAACTATGGTAATTTTTTACTGTATCTTCAAAATCTTCCTCTGATAGTTGTAATAATGAATTTAATGCTATTTTATGAGATTTATTTTCTATAACTGATTTACATAATAAAATTTTATAGACTAAAATAAAAGATGCATTATATGGGTAAAATGGATATAACTGTCTTAATTCTTGCTGTAGGTTTCGAAAAATTTTTATTTGCCTTTTAGATAATGAATAATGTTTTAAAATATCATCTATGCTTTTATCTAGTATTTTAGCAGTTATATTCATGCAAGGCATTGGAAAACAATCTTTATGCTGATTTACTAATACAGATAAACTTTCTGCTTCTTGATAAGACATATTCTCTAGTCTTTTAACAAAATTACTATCATTCGTATAATCTTTAACTATTATTCCATTTGCTAGTTGTAGCATAGGGACTGGAGGCAAACTATGGTTTGCAGAGGTATTAGCAGTGTTAGAATCTGGTAAAATATTATCATTAACAGACAATTTGTTAATTTGATAATTGCTAAATGCTGTATTAAATGGTTGTGATTGTTCTATTTGTTGTGGTGTGTATTCAACAGCTAGCACCCTACTAGTTAACATAATTAAGTTTATCCTTATAAATTATTGTTGATATTTTTATTAGATATAAAAAAAATAGTTTAGTTCCAGTAAAAATACTTGTTATTATTCTATTTTTCATATACTATAGTTAATTATTTCTTCCACCTATATATATTTTTAGAAGTCAACAATGCAAAATAAAATAATTTATAATAATACTACTGACGTTTATACTCATAGTATAGAATCATCAACAAATAACAATAATTTAAACTTTAAACAATATGCTGCTACTAGTATTTGTTGCGGTTTTTTAGGTGCAATAGCCGGAGCAACTATAGGTATGGCATTTTATAATAAACAGCATCTAGAATTTGAAAGATATAGCATAACTTTTGTAAACAATAATAATTATTATATTGCTAAAGAATATAAATACTCAGATTCTGGAAAACAAGATATAGCTATTGCTATTGGAGCAGCTGTGGGAAGTATAGCTGGTATTTTATTGAATTCTATATATATTGCATTACATAAAAGATGTTACACTGCAAGTATTAACGACATAGAAGCAACTGATGCATGACATGCTCCCACGCCGTATATGCAATTATTAACTTATACTTGGCATAAACCCTAAGACAATTGCTATTTGTGTAACAATAACTATAATTCCTAACAAACTTACAATAATCATCAATAATTTACTAAAAGCACTTATACTTTTTTGTTGTTGTTTATATATATTTAGTATTACTACAATAGGTGCAAATATAGCTAAAATAGCTAAAGGAACGGCAGCAAGGCCTAGCGCTTTAACAAAACTAGGAATAAATATTGATATTATTAAGGGAATTAATAGTGTTAATGTGGCGGCTTGAATCTTGCCATTTAAATTATGTTTTAAATTAAATACTTCAGTTAAATAGTCTCTTAATCCTAAAGACACTCCAAAAAATGAAGTTAACATAGCTAATATATAAAATCCACTATTAGCTACTTCAAATAACTTACTATTTATTAATTTATTTATCACCCCAGTTAAAGCACCCACACTATTATTACTTATAGCAATTGTCTGCATTGTAGAATTTGGTATTGACCCAAGAACTACTATTACCCACATCAAATAAACTATAGCAGGTGTTAAATTACCCGCCATCAAAGCATTATTTATTTTTTTATCTTCATGATTTACATAACTACTAATAGAAGGAACTACAATATGATAGCCAAAAGATGTGAATATTAATGGTAGTATCGCTAAAAAGTGTAACATACTTGGGGTATGGCCTAATGCAATATTAGATATAGTAATATTAGTTGATAGCATAATTATAATAAAAACTAAACAAGCGATCATAATGAAAAAAGCAAAACGATTGAGGTTATCAATTATTTGTGTCCCTATAATTAAGCATATCCCCATAAATATTGCTATCATTAACGATACAGCATAAGATGAAAATGCTGATAGATTTTCTATGTTTAGATGACTTACTATTTTGCTAGATACACCTGAGATATATGCGGAACATAACGACCAATATAAAAATAAAGTAGCTATTAAAATTATTTTGCCACCAAATTTATTCAAAAAAGCAGTAGCTAATCCATGCAGGCTTTCTGCTTTTGGATAAAAAACACAGGCTTTAGAAATTAAATAAGCACCGTATCCAGAAAACAACATCATAATAATAATAGCTGAAATTCCATATAGAATTCCTACGTTATGTACTGCTATTGGTAGGGCAAGCATCCCTGCACCTATTGATGTGCCCGCAATAATTATAGAAGCACCTAAAGTTTTATTTTGCATAAAAATCCACTTGTTATCTCAATATAAGATATATTGTTCAATATATACAGAAGTTTATAAAAGCGTTTATTATATTGAAACATAATCCTTTTATTTCTTCTAGAAAAAGTAATTACCGTGTTTTTAAAAATTATTAATTTAATACTATACATTTATACACGTAGCAGTTGTAAATGCAGATTTTCAGCAAGTAATTATAAGTTTTTAGCCAAGGCAGTGTTTCGCAGGTTTAGTGTCGACTAAATCAAGAAATACTAACGCAGGATAAAAGCTTAGAAGCCTTGCCCTCTGGGGGCTATTAAAAAGATTTACTTAGCCCTGAAACCTAGCATTTTCATCTGCCACCTGTATATATAGATGTATAATAGTATCAACTAGTTCCATAACCCCTGTTCCTTTGTGGTTCGAGATGAAGTCACAAGCGGTAGTCGACAATGAAGTATAAAATGTATTATAACTAGTTATTTTTTATATGTCTTAAGTTTTTAATAAAATTTAAGAAGTAAAACCTTTATTTACTCAAATATTATATTTTATAGAGCCATATACGGTTTATATGAGGAATATACGTGTATATACATCTTCAAATACGAGGTGTCTATCTGAAATACCTAGCAATTTACTTTAACAGCATAATTATAACTTAATTTGCTTTACAGGTATAGTCTTTTTTCACTGTGAAAATCAGATATTTGCAATATTAGCATGCTTATTTTTTATCTTATTGGTGCGTGAATACTATTTATTTTAAACATAAATTCAGTTCTAGAAGGAGAATTTTCTTGGTATTCCTTTGCTATTTTTGCAGCCTTTTTATGACTGTATCCTAAATGAACCTTAAGCCTATCTATGCAGGAAGTTTGAAGTTTTAAATAATCTTTTGTTGTATCATAACCCTTGAATCTTATAGCTGGTTTAGAAATTTCTTTTATCTCATGTAAAAAATCATCTTTAGTTTCTGCTGTTGTATAGTGTTCCTCAACAATATCTTCAGCATCATCTTTAGAATACCCTTGTTTTAGTAAATGCTTAATGGCATTTTTCTTAATAGTATGTACATCTTTTACACTAGAATATTCCTTATTATAATCTTCATATGTTGGTATACTGTTTAAATAGTTATCAAATTCTTTTTTAGTTGTTGCTTGGTTAAAAGCATTTATAACCGTTAGTTTACTTTGTTTATCGTTATATCCTAACCTCACAAGATATGTTACTTTATCTTCTAAATACTTATGCATTTTTGCTTCACTACTAAATCCCATTTTATATATGTCTACACTTGGTATATCAACAAGAGCTTTATTAACCTCTTCATAGGAGTTAAATTTTTTAAATTCTGTGTTAAAAATATTTTTTGCTTGGCTTGCTGAAAAACCCTTATCTTTTATTCTCTTTAATATATCTTTTTTAGTAACAGAGTCTAACTTAAAGAGCTGATTTTTATTTACTTCATCAGCTGTTATTGGCTCATATTCATCCATTAATTCTTGCATGTATTCTTGCTTTTCAATAGTAGATATCTTTTTTATATTATAACCAGCTAACTGTTTATTTTTAGTTTTACGAACATTTAATAATGTGCTGACTTTATTTTTTATATTTCTTAAAAAGTTAATATCTCTTTTAAAAGCTTTTATTTGTACTTGATCATTAAAACTAGGAGGAGCGCCAACTACATTATTTCTAGCTATATGTGGCTCATTACGATTCAAACCTTTTACACCCATAATTACACCTATATACATTTATTAATAAAACTATGTTTCTTGTATTTACAAGTTTCAACTATTTAAACAACTGTTATATTAATTTTTTATGATTTTAAGTATAGTATATAGATATATCTTTTATACGGTTGTATATAATATTTGTTACTGAGAGATGTGATTTCCCCTTTTAAAGTTTTAAAGCTAATA
>CAKMZJ010000096.1 GCA_929200395.1 Candidatus Gorgonimonas eunicellae
TTAAAACACTTTGAAATGCACTTGCATTCCTGCAGTATTTTGCCTTGAATTAAACTATTTTACTTAGCCCTGAAACCTAGAATTTTCATTTGCCACGTGTATATACATTAAAAAGGAATTTTATATGCCAGTTTTAACTAGGATAAAAAGCTTTGTGAGATGTGGGTCAAATACTCCCCAAAAAACAACGAAACAACCTGCTACTACCAATAACAAACAGCCATATACGCAAAACCAACTAGGGGCAACAGCTATGCCTGCTGTTGAAAACCCTATGGAAAATAGACAAGTAGAAAACACCCCATTGCTTGCAACTCAAAATTGGGTTAATGCGAATACTATGAAACTTTATTTTGTCCCTAGCGCGGAAGATTTAGCTGACTATGATGTAAAAACGCTTATAGAATCCCCTCTATTTATGCAACCTCAAACCGTAGCAAGATATAGAGATGTTTTAGCAATTATTGATAGTTTAACTCCCGAAGGAGCAAATATTGAGACGATAACTGACAATATAGAACAATTTTCAAAGCAAATGAAACCAGAAGATTTTTTTTGGGCTACTGCTTTAAAGTTTAGTTTTGCCAATAAATTAATTGGCCAATTGCAACACATATTAAGTTTTATCCAAAAAGGTAATAATCTACCAGAAGAAGATATTATAGGAAGAAATTTAATCTATAGACCAAACCAAAAATGGAGTTTACAGGTTAATAAATCAAACCTTAAAGCTACTACGATGACAGCTGAAGAACAAAATACAAAAGCTAAAAGTATATCTTCTACCTTTAGTTTGTTAATTAATCGATTGTTTCAGGATATGTCTGACAAAGTTAATGACGGGTATTTTGAAATAGAAAACGTAGAGAAATACCGTGAATTAATACAAGAAATAGCTAGAGTAACAGTGCCTATGAGACTAAATCACGATAGCATTGAAAATCATATAACGGTTATCAATCTTGTAAATCAGGATATTCAAAATATGATACGCAATCTAAAGCGTCAGTAAAAGCCAAAGTTTTTATTTTTTAATTAGATCTATTATTTTAATAGAACTATCTGTTTCGACAATAATTTTCAACCCTGATGGGTGAAAGTCAAAGTTTTGTATATTTTCATGCAAATTAATTTCAGCAATAAACTGATCACTTTTTGAAAATCTAAACTTTCCTATTCGGTTTTTTCTTATAATGCTATACATACGTATAGTATTGTAAATATTGTCGTTTTGATTTTCTAAAGTAAATGCTTCTTTAGTTATAATTAGCTGGCTATTAGGGCTAAATTTAACATCTTTGGCTATTTGTTTACAAAATATTTTATTTACACGTGAAAAAGCATGGCTTAATGAAATATTATCTTCTTCAGAGATATCGTTTTCTTCTTCGTAGTCACAAGGTACCTTATTACTACAAATAAAATTATCAGCTGATACACTATAAATATTTATTGTTGCATTTATATTAATAACAGCATACAAGTTTTTTGTTTGATTAAGGCTACTAAATAAATTGATAAAAGATATTTTACACATATCATCAACATTAGTTGTATGTATACATTTTGGAAGATGGGTCAGCAAGGTACTCAGGTTAGATTTAGGATCAATTATTGTAAAAATATTATCGTTGATATAATTAAATTTAAATTTATTGTTATTGTAGTCGTATCTAATATCTTTATGAAAAGGAATTCTATCTAGTTGATTATTTGTTGATATTTTATTTAGTATAATATTCGAAAAAGAATCACCTTTGTTTGTTACTGCTTGTATTTCAGTTGTAATAAAGGATCCTCCAGTGGGATTGCAAAAAAATTGATAGCTACCAGATTGTATAGGAGAAGGTTCTATTTCAATATTTAATTTGCTGATGATGTTTCCGTTTAATAGCACATGCAACTCGAATTCTTCAGTTATTTCATTTTGTCCATAAAATAGAGTTAAATTATTATTTTCAGAAGCTTTTACTTCCAAAACTTTTAGATCGCTAGGAGTGATATCTCTAATATCGTATGTGTTTATAGTAGAATGATTTTCTGATATATATTGTTGTGCTTTATAAATATAAGATTTATTATTTTTCAAGATAATAAAACAAGTATTATCTGAATCTGTAAAAATAGCATTTATTTTATTATTAAGATCATAATCACCTGATAAGTTTTTAGGTGTTACATTTTTATAACCAGTTTGATCTTTTTTTAAGAGCATAGCTTGTTCGTTATTTAATTTAATAACAATAAAATCATTTTTTACAATCACTTTATAATCAATGTCAATAATATTGTTTTGCAGAAGAAAATTATTATCTATCACAGCTTCTTTTTCATGGGTAGAGGCATCAAATAAATAAATATATTCATTTATTATAGTTAAATATTTATTAGGGTGGCTAGTTGCTAAAAAAGCTGAACACTTTATAGTTTCATTATCAATTTTAAATAAGTCAAAATTAACTTCATATATATCTTGAAATGCATAAGAACTTGTAGCCATAATATGAGCTAATGCAAATTGCATACCATAATCAGCTGATGCCATTACAGAAATAATTGCTTGATCTTGCTTAATAGGATCTTCTGATAAATAATTAATATTTTTTAAAAATATTGATCTTGATGCCTTATTAAAACTAGGATTACTAGTTAGATATTTGTGTATCTCATGTGTTGTAATTCTTCTATTTTCTTTTTTTAAAATATTCAATGCAGGAGAATTTATAATCTGGTTGCGTAATGTTGTATTTGTTTTATTAACATCTAATATTGATATTATAGATTGTAAGTCTAAATAGGAGCAAATATTTTCAATTACTTCTAGAGGTAAATTATAAAATAATACAGACCTAGGTTTATTCGTTTGATTTATGTAGGCAACCGAATTATTATTTTTATAAATTACTGGTGTAAGATTCATATTATTAACCACTTGATCTGTATGTTTTTATAGTTGAGATACGATTATAACAAAAAAATAAACTTATCCCTTGTTATTTTATCTACTTAATAGTATACACGTGGCAGTTGGAAATGCACTTGCATTCCTGCAGCATTTTGCCTCGAATTAGATCTTTTTCTTTATCCCTGAAACCTAGCATTTTCATCTGCCACGTATATAAGACATATTAAATTTAAATAAGTTTTATAAAAATACTTGTATTATTTTAAGAATAAGGAAAACACATGGAAAACTCTCAAATAGAAAAATTATCCGCAATAATGCATAAAATCAACTCTATTAACGACAAACAAGCAAATTTAGTTATGACTCGTGATAATAGAATAGTTACTGAGCAAAATTTAATCGCAGAAAATGACATGCTATATATAAATGGTTTTCCTGCTACAGAAATGCAACCAATAGCTAAACATAAAACTAAATTACATAATAGACTAATTGAATTGCATATCGAGATAAAAGATTTAACTGCTGAAGCTATTAATTTAGCGTTAAAAGAATATATATGTAATTTTTACTTTCAACAGGGAGTACCGTTCGACTATATTAATAGTATTTATAATGCGTATAACGAAGATGGTTTTATGTATTTTACTCGCCTTCTGGAATCAAAATTAAAAGAAATTTGTAGCGCTTCAAAACAAGTTTTAGCATATAAACCTAGTTATAGACCACGAAAAGTTATTAGCAAAGAAGCATCTATAATCGAAGCTAATGAATTATTAACAAGTCAAGCTACAGGTGAGCAATATATATCATCTTTACCACATAATAATTATGATACAAAATTAACCGCTAATACTTCTATAAGGCCTCATGATAAAACAGAAATTTTTCTATCAATACAAAATAAAAAAGGGAGTTATAAAATTAATTATAACTTTGATAGATTATCAGCCATGTATTTAAAAGAACATGCGAATAAAAAATACTTGAGTGTAGATGACTGGCAACAAAAGCTTGCTAATTTTTTTCTAAAAGCGATAGGTTGTATAGAAAAAGATATTATAGTTCCTGAAATTAGCCTTAGTGCTTATAAAAGACAACAAATGGCGTATAGTACAAGACAAGAAGCAGAGAAAGCATTAACTTTTATACAAAAAGCATTAGTTCAACAAGGTCTAGATAGATTCTCTAATGCCCATATGTTAAATATTAATAATATAAAAGATCGTAGCACTAAAAATTATTCTATATTTAAATCTTACCGAAAAGCATTAAAACAGCCAAAAGAAAATGATAGGGAATTAATAAATGCTACTCGAAGTTTATTAAAACATAAAAAAATATTATCGCTAGCAGATGGTTATGATGAAAAACTAGGAAAAACATCTACATTTTTAGCCGGTAACTTAGAATCTATAACTACAGCAATTAGTATCACAGCGGCAGATAAATGTAATCTTCCAAGAAAAAAAACATATAATTATAAAAATAATGAGAATATAACTATAGAAAATATTCTCCTGAACAACCAAAGAGATTTTCAATATCAAAAATTACATGATAAATTTGATTTAGTGGTATCACATAAAGTACTTTGTCATTGTGAAAGTAAATTTTTTGATAGCCTGTCTTGTGGCGGAGTTCCTATGTATGAGGCTGAAGGACTAAAATTCTTTTTATTACGAATAGCATCAGTATTAGATACTACTAATAAATATGCTAAAGCAATACTAACTGGTATAAACGTACGAGAATATGAATTTTGGAAACAAGATATACAAGAGTTTAACGAAGAAAATATACATGGATTAACAGCAGAAATCGCTCGTAATAGTGCTGGAGTATTTAAAGGTATTGTTATGCAGGTATCGAATTAAGCTTGTTGTTTTTCAAATGTGTATTCTTAAGATATATAAATTTATACAGGTGACAGATGAAAATGCCAGTTTTCATGGCTAGTAAACTGGTCTATTTCATCGTTAAAACACTTTGAAATGCACCAGCATTTCTGCGTTATTTTGCCTTAAATTAAATCTTTTTACTAATCTCTAAAAAAATTTATCTTCAAATAAAAGGTGTACCTCTGTGAACTTACTCTATAGACAACAAATCGTAGTCGTTTTTGTGCAAAAGCTTAAGTAAATGAGTTTGAAATTTTTTAGAAATATTAGCGTCTTTATTTAACCAATATTCGAAAAATTTATTTTGTTCTTCCTTATCTTTTAAGATGTTACCAATATTAAAAATAAAGTCCGCTACATATTTCATCTGTCCAAGTGAAGATCCAGATTTTCTTCTTATGTTATCTGCTATATCGTCTTTTATATCCTCGTAGAGCTTATATGTTTCTGCATCTTGTTGTTTGGTAAAAATTTGGGTTAATAATCCTAAGAAACCACTACAAACTACATTATGATAGCTAACAGAATAGATGAATTTAAATTTATATTGCTGCTTGTTTTCTATAATTTGTCGTAAGAACTTTATAGGATATTTAACATTATTATCACAAACTCGCTTCATTAGATAGAATATGCTGTCATGCGTTACTATAGAGATTTTATCAGTTCCTAGCACATCCATATGCATACTAAAAGCTATATTTGTTATTAACTCGTAATCATCATCGCTTAAATTTTTTGTATCTATTTTTACAAGTATTCTTGATATAAATCCCTCATACAATATACTGTTTTTCTCAGCAAATAAAGCAGTAAAAAAATTATTTTTTACATTTCTGTTATAATCATTAAATTCCTGGCTTAGTAAATCAATTAATGCGTTAACTCGTAAGCTTTGTAGATAATTTATAAACTTGTTTAGTGGGGGTTCTTGATTCATAAAAGTTTTAAATTTTTTAATATCAACAGAAGTATTTGTGGTAGCAAGGAATTCTCTTTGTTTTTTATCTTTTGTTTTAACTGAATCACTACTATTTGGGGCAACACATCTAAATACACTTTTTAATCGTTCCGTTATTTTAGTTTTTTTTATGTCAATAAATTCTATATTTTGTAACTCTGTGTGAAGCATTTTTTTAAAGTCTTCAGGAAGTTTTTTATCTTCTAACCACTCATTTATTAAGAGAGCTTTATTTTCAGGAGTTGTCAACTGTTGTAATATTTCAGGTATCTTTTTTGCTATAAATTCTTGTTCTCCAGAACAATAAACATTATTTGCTAGTTTTATTTTAATAGAGCTTTTTATTATATCATAAAGTTTTTCTGATATTTGGTCTGTATTTTTTTCTGCTATAACAGTAGGATTATCTTTTACATATTTTGTAGTATATAGAACCATTTTAACAGCATAAAAAACTTCATGTTCAGCTAAATATTCGACTAGTTTATAAATTTTATCGTAAATAGGTGGGTTTGCACCATTAACACATAAATATTTTGTAAGCATCATAGAAGCTATATTAAACAATGCCTCGTAATTACCACCATTTTCTAATGGTCTGTCACCTAGACTATCTAATATACCTTGTATAAAAAGTATATCTAAAGCTGTATTTTTTTGTTTGGCAAGACGAGTCAAATAAAAATTTGCATCATTCTTTTTAGGGCCGTTATAATGATCATGAATTTCTTTAAGTGTCTTATTTATATCTTGATTGCTTACATAGCTAATTGTATCTTTAAGATTTTTCAAGACCGTAGCACCATCTTTGCTTGTTGCAGAAATTGCTTCTGCAGTAGTTTGTCTACTTGCTTTTAGAGTTTCAAATGTTGTTGCTATTCTACGTTCTCTTAGAGTTTGTAAGGGGGTATGTGTTGCTGTTACTATCGGTCTTGGCTGTGCAGGCAGGAATTTTCGAGTCAAAATACCTGTAGAATTTTTTGTGTTTTTTGGATTATTAGAAGATCCAGTTGCTACAGGATCTGTAGGGAAACTACGAGTTGTAGTTGTAGTTGTGGTTGCGGTTGAAGAAGTAGTAAACACTAGATTTCCTTATCTATCATAATTTAAAGTATAATTTTATTGCTACAGCAAATTATAAAATCAAGTAGCTAAAAATTCAAAAATAATATTTTGTTTAAAGATTGTATATTGCAGTAAAAGGAATGTATACTTATTATAGTTTTAAGAAATTAAACTTGCCTTATATGTTTAATTCAATTAAACTTTTTAAGTTAGTCTTTATTATTCGCTAAAACAAATTATTATACAGGGCTAATTTTTTTATACCTCTTATAAAAATAATATAAAATAATAATATAAAATATTGTAGAGTAGTTTTATGAATAATGATATCCAAGTAGAAACAGTTAGAGCTGATAGCAATTTACTTTTTAAATCTTCTACCAATAAACCAAAAAGATTTAAAGGAAAAAAACTTAACAAATATTTACCAACTAGTGTTTTTTTTTCAAAAAAAGCATCAGCTGTAATAATAGATAAAAAAAATGACCGAGATAGTATTAATAAATCATTACAATCTATGAGTTTAAGCACCCTTCCAGCTAAAAAAGAAGAAAGTCTTACATATATTGTGTATGTTCCAACAACACATAACTCTGAAGTATTAATTGCCTCTCTACCAAGATCCATAATATTTATGAATGAAGGATATAAACATTCATCAATGAGAGACATTAAGTATTATATCGCAAAAACATTACTTGATACACCCAGTAATTCTATAGATCTTGAACAACAAGCACGAGGAGGTGTAAATGTATACAGTTTTCGTTGCCCATCATCATCTAATAGTTTTGAACAACCAATAAAATCAATTGTTGAAAATACTGCACCTATCAACAATATAGATTTAAAAATATGGGAAAGTTCTATTATCTATATAAAAAAATATTTTACTAATTTAGCTAGAAATATATACGACATGACTTATAAATGTGGCGGTGCGATGTGTATAGAGTCTAATGCCAATTTATTAAGTCAACATGAACTATATGAACTAAAAAAAAATGATGATATGAAAGCAATATTAGAAACTAAATCTGTTAATAAAAAATACAATTTTAGTATATATGCAAACTCTGTTATTACAGGTTTAACAAAGAGTGTCTATTTAAATTTTTTCAATATACCAGAAGAAGATATGAAACATATACTACAAAATCGAGATATTAACAGCTTAGAATTAAAACAGTGTAATGCTAACTAAGATTTATATACGTGAAAGATGAAAATACTAGGTTTCATCTTTCACTTGTATATACACCTTTCAAGGTAGACAGTTTACTTTATAATACTTTAAGCATGATACTCTTAAAAATGATAGCGAATGCCAGCAACTACGCCATATTCTTTAGTGTTTTTAGAAAAGTTATAATTGCTATCTAATTCTAAGCTGATATTTTTATTAAGCATAAAATCTAAAGCTAAATTTAAATTAATCATATTATCATCTGGCTTATGCATTTTCACTCCTACAGTTGAAGTTGCATCATTGGGGATGATATCAACGTTTTCCTGAGTATCGCCATTAGTAATAACATGCTGAAAGGCTACTCCAAATTTATAATTAAGCTGCTTGTTTTGTGCTAGTTTTAACTGATTGCTAATAGCACTACCTATAGCCATAGTCACAAAGTTATTATATTTTCCGGCTACAGTGGTACCATATTTATTCTCATGTGCATCGGTATGCACGCGGGCAACAGCAAACTTAGCATTAAGATTAAGAATAGAAGCGAATCTATTAGTTAAATCGAAGTCATGGCTAAAATCTGCTGTAGCTCCAATAACATTAGAATCATACTTAACTAGGGTGTCATCAGTTTCTTTACTATTATGTTTATTATTAGCATAAGCAACTGCTAAACTTGAAGTTAGCATGTTATTAACATCAGCAATATAACCAACGACAGCGTTAGTATCTATATCAGCAGTTGCCTTAGTAATACCAGTTAAATTACCAAACACTTTAACATCTGCCTTGCTGTAACCATAGCTTAAACCTACAAAAATATTATCTGTAAGATTAGTATCAAAACCAGCACTAAATATTTTAGCTGTTACCTTGCTATAATCTTGCTGTTGATCATCTTTAGGTTTATCTTCTGTTACTCGTTGATAACCAAAACTAGACCAAATCTCAAGGTTTTCTGCTACTTCTCCAGAACTAATCCCCACATTCGGAACCGATAATTTATTACCAGAAGATTTAACAGATATTCTATTGCTAACATTACCTACTAATTTATTGTTGATAGAATTAGCACTATTAACCGCCGCATTAGAACTATCTGGTAGTATATAATCTTGTTGCTCTTCAGGTGTTGTAAATTTTTCTTTGGCTAGTTTAGTTACTGCTAAATCAACTGCTTTTTCTGTAACTCTAACTTTCACATCTGCAGGTTTAGATGGTGGGTTTAATTCAGCTTTTATTTTTACAATTTC
>CAKMZJ010000097.1 GCA_929200395.1 Candidatus Gorgonimonas eunicellae
ACTTCATCGTTAAAACACTTTGAAATGCACTTGCATTCCTGCAGCATTTTGCCTCAAATTAGATCTTTTTCTTTAGCCCTGAAACCTCGCATTTCCAACTGCCACGTGTATATAAAATCCCACCCTAAAAGGTGGGGTTTTATAATTAACCTGACTTTAAAAACACAATATTATTTTAAAACTTATAAGTTGTTATTTTTACTCTCGTAGTAATCTATATATTCTTTGAGAACTTTAAAAGTATTGCTTTTAAATTCACGTCTATATAAAATATATATAATAATAAAACCCAAAATTACCATAAGTAACGGGCTAATAAACCAAGTTAATGCAGCTAAAGAGAAGTAATATGCCTTTATCCCAAAATTAAAATGGTTTGATGCCATATTAAAAATCTTCGTTGAAGTAGCTGCAAATTTGTCTTTAATATCAGTATCTATAATATCTTGCTCTTCAGGTGTACTTCCAACAAATAAACAGCTGAAATTATACATTCTTAAACACCAAGTAAATTCAAAAAACGCATAAACAAATATTAGTATCAAAAATAGCATCTTTATTTCCCATAACTCCGAAGTAATTGTATTCATAAATGGTAAAGTGGATAGAATACTAACTCCTTTTTCAGAGGATGCTATTCCTGTAATTAAACCAGCAACTATTAATAAAGATGTAGAAGCAAAAAAACTAGCGCTAGCTCTTAAAGTATTAATAATTGTCGCATCAACAATTTTAGCCTTACGATTAAACGCTTCTGACATCCACAATTTTCTATATTGATTAACTACTGTAGTTAAGTTGTCATGGTCTTTCTTTTTTTTATTATAAATAACTTCATATGATATCCATGATGACAAAAATACTAATAAAGATAAAATATCGTAAATGCTATAAAATAAAGAGTACATATTATATTGCCTTGTTTTTTATAAAATCATTCCATTATGATGCGAATTCTTTCTGGCTTTACTGCTTGCTGCATGCTGATTTTTTTGCGCTGATCTATAATATTTTTTAATGCTATTAATAACCCTAAAGTAATAAATGCTCCTGGTGGCAGAATAAAGAATAAAAATTTAGGGTAATTAATACTTATAATAACTTTCCAATTGCTAGCACTACTGCCAAATAATAATTCCATATGATTAAATACAGTACCTTGCCCGATTAACTCCCTAAAAATACCAATTAACACTAAAACTACAGCAAAACCTAAGCCCATAGATAAGCCATCTATGGCAGATTTTAAGACGCTGTTTTTAGCAGCAAAGGCTTCTGCTCTGCCTAAAATAATACAATTAGTAACAATTAAAGGAATAAATATTCCGAGAGTTTGGTATAATTCATAGACATAAGCCTGCATCAAAAGTTCGATGCTTGTTGTCAATGAAGCTATTAGCATTACAAAAACAGGTATGCGAATAGTATCGTCTACAAATGTACGAAATGTTGATACTAGCATATTAGATAATACCAACACAAAAGTTGTAGCAATACCTAGTCCCAGTGCATTAACACAAGAATTTGAGATGCCCAAAAGTGGACATAAACCTAGCAACTGTACTAAAGCAGGGTTTTTATGCCATAGTCCGGTAATTAAAGGTTTTAATGTTGCTATCAATTTACTTATACTATTCATTTTCTGTTACTTGGTTATCTGCTAATAATTGAGTGTTATACTCATGAAAATACTGTAAAGCTTTATGTACAGCAGTTACTACAGCTCGCGGGGTTATTGTTGCACCAACAAATTGGTCGATAACACCACCATCTTTTTTTACCTGCCAAGAGTTAGAGGTTGTATTTGTTAATGACATGCCAGTAAATGCTAAAATCCAATTAGAAATATCTGTCGTTATTTTATCTCCAAGCCCTGGGGTCTCTTGATGCTTAGTAACTCTTACAGCTGCTAATTCGCCGTTTGCATAGATACCAATTAGTAATTCTATTTTGCCATTATAACCGTCTGGAGCTATAGCTGGAATAATAACAGCTATGGGTTGTTGATTTGATTTTGCAATATACCCTTCTAATTGTTTTCTTGTTCCTAATAAATTACTTACAGGCAATTTTATACTGGAATCTAAAATGCTGTTATCGTATAGGTTTTTAGGGATAATTTCTAGCAATGTTTTTTCTTGATATATTTTTTTCTGATAATTAATTTTATCTAAAGTTAATAACCAAGAACCAGCAATAATAACAGCCGAAATAAAACCAAATATAGCTAGACAAATGCTCTTTTTAGCAGCTAGCTTTAACCAAATATTGTTTGATATATTATTACTCATTTAATTAACTCTTAGTTCTTGGCAAGCCTTTATCTGCTTTTTTGTGTCCGTAAGCTCGAGGTGATGTATAGTAATCTAATAAGGGTGCGGTAAGATTCATTAGCAAGGTTGCAAAGGCAACTGCATCTGGGTAACCACCAAATACACGAATAACATATACTAAAACTCCTACTCCAATACCAAATATTAACCTACCTAAATTACTTGTGGCACCGCTAGTAGGGTCAGTGATAATAAAAAATGCTCCGAGCATAGTTGCGCCATCGAATAAATAAAACATTGGTGAGGCGGCACTAGAGGTATTATTACCCTGCCAACCAAAAAATGCCATAATAAAAATAGCTAACAACATTCCTAATGGAGCTTGCCACTTAATAATTTTTTTATAAAGTAAAAATAAACCACCTATAGCATAGCTAATATTAACTAATACCCAGCCTTTGCCGCCAATACCATCTAAAATTTGACTAGACTTCCATAGTTCGTTCAAGGTTAAAGTATTATTATTTTTTATTATATCTAATGGTGTGGCATGGGCAAAGCTATCTGCGGTAACCGCTGCATAGCCCCAGAAAATACCCCAAGCTTCAGTCAAACTAGGTTGCGGTAGTAAAGTTGATGATGCTGGTAACCATGTTGCCGCTTGCTTTGGAAAAGAAACCAACAACAACGCATAACCAAGCATTGCAGGATTAAAAATATTCTTACCAATTCCGCCGTATATATGTTTACCAAATACAATGGCAAAACCAACACCTACTAATCCAAACCACCAAGGAGCAAGTGGCGGAATAGCAACGCCTAATAACATTCCTGTGACTAGAGCGCTGTTATCAGCTAAGTAATCTGTATATTTATAATTGCGTAATTTTAAAATAAAGGCTTCAAAAGCTATAGCTAGTAACATACACCATACAAGTTGGATAAACGCTCCCCAGCCAAAGCAAATAAATTGAGTTATAACACCAGGAACAGCTGCTAATAATACAAAAAACATAATTTGCTGTACAGATAGCTTGTTACTACTATGTAATTTATCTTGAATAAAAATATTTTTCCACATAAAGATACTTGCTTAATTATTTTCGGCTAAAGGTTTTTTGAGGGTTTCATTGCTAATAATAGAATTTTCTAAGCTATCAATTTGTTGTTGCAACATGGTAATATTTTTTTGAATAGTTGCAATATCATGTTTATTGCTAACATTAGCTAATTTTGCTATCTCAGTTTTAAGTTGCTTCTTAGCTAAGTCTATCCTAATTTTATTTTGCACTGCTGTCGAATTTTTAGAAGGAGCTTCTTTTTCTTTAGCAACAGCTTGCTGTTTTTTAGCTTGTACTCTTGCTAAAGCTGCTTGAATTTCGTTGTTGTCATCTTTTGCACTAGCTTGTTGGCGTTTTGCTACCATTTGTTTACGTTTTAATTCACGCTGTTGTTTAGCTTGTTGTAGCCGTTGTAAACGTTTTTCAAATCGTTGTTTCGATAACTCAGATTTTATTTTTTGCTGCCTATTTTTACGAATTTCTTGCTTCGATCGTTTGTAATAATTCACTAGTGGTATATTAGAAGGACAAACATAAGTGCATAACCCACATTCAATACAGTCAAATAAATTATACTTATCTAGTTTTAATTCATTTTGTATTATTGCGTTTTCAAGCAATTTTTGCGGTAGCAATGATGCCGGGCATACATCCGCACAATCACCACAACGAATACAGTCTTGAGCTTCAGGTTTTGGTGGAAATTCGGTTATGGTTCCAGCAATAACACAATTTGAAGTCTTGATTAACGGCACATCTAAGGAGTTAACTGCAAAACCCATCATTGGTCCGCCGATCATTAACTTCGCTAATTTATCTGGTATAAAACCAGCATGAGATAAAGCATCCTTTAACTTAGTACCAATTAATACTTCAATATTAACTGGAGACTCTAAAGCTCCTCCGGTTATAGTAGTTATTCTCGATATCAATGGCTCGCCGTATGTTACCGCTTTATATATTGCTTGAGCAGTTGCCACATTGTGCACCACCATGCCAATTTCTGCTGGAATTTTAGCCGAGGGTACTTCTTTGCCAGTTAGAATTTTAATAAGTTGCTTCTCACCACCAGATGGATAGATTGCAGCAATAACTTGCAACTTAATTTTATTTTGTAGTTTAGTATCGCTAGCTATAACCTTAGCTAATGCCTGTATAGCTTCTGGTTTGTTATCTTCAATACCAATAATACAGTTTTGAACCTCAATAGCTCGCATTAATAGAACTATACCAGATACCACTTCATGTGCATAAGTTCGTAACAGCATATCATCAGCAGTGATATACGGTTCGCATTCAGCGGCGTTAATAATCAGAGTAGTTAATTTTGTAGCTTTAATTTTAGCTGCAGTAGGAAAGCCAGCACCACCTAAACCAACTATGCCAGCTTGAGAAATCTTTTGGTGTAATAATTTAATATTATGTTGTTCTGTTGTTGATAACCCTTGTAATTGCGTCCATTGATCTTGGTGATCGGGAGTAATAACAATACACATAGCTAATAAACCAGAAGGGTGACTAATAATACGTGGCTCTATTGCTGTAATAATACCCGAAGTAGGAGCGTGCAACCTAGCGCTAATTTCGCTATCTTGCTCTGCTATACACTGCCCTTTAAGTACTTGGTCGCCAACATTAACCACAGGTTTTGCCTGTTTACCTATATGTTGCGTTAGCGGTAATACTAATTCATCTGCAATTTTTGCTGTTAATACCGGCCTTGTGGTAGATATAGCTTTATGTTCTGGTAGATGTAATCCACCTACAAGTCGCGACTGAGACGAGGAACTAGTTGCTATGATTTCAGGATTAAATGTTTGATTACTCATAATTATTGTTAAGCATCTTCCACGATGATTTTATCTGTATTTAATTCTATAGGCCACTTCCATGTTTCGGGGGTGGTAGCTACGGTTATCATGTCGATGCAATCTACCGGACAAGGCTCAATGCATAAATCGCAACCAGTGCAGTAATCTGCTATGACGGTATGCATCATTTTAGCGGCACCTACTATTGCATCCACCGGACAAGCCTGAATACATTTAGTGCAACCAATACATTGGCTTTCATCAATAACAGCAACTCTGGTTCCGGTTTCTTTACCGGCAACTCTTACCGTAGGTGCTTCTACTCCCAATAACTTAGCTAGGTTATCAACTGTTTCTTGACCACCTGGAGGACATAAATTTATTTCTTTACCATTAGCTATAGCTTGTGCATATGGTTTGCATCCTGGATGGCCGCATTGTCCACACTGCGTTTGTGGTAAAATAGCATTTATTTGATCTACCAATGGGTTAGATTCTGCTGTGAAAAAATATTGCACTACACCTAAAACTAATCCGCTGAATAAACTAATAGTTACTAAAAAACCAACAGCATAACTTGATATAATTATGTTATCCATTAACACTATATTGTTACCATTTTACTAAACCAGAAAATCCCATAAATGCCAAAGACATTAGCCCTGCTGTAATTACGCTGATTGCCGCTCCCCGAAATGCTATGGGAATGCTATCGTTAGCTAAGCGTTCACGAATTGCAGCAAATAAAATCAATACTAAAGAAAAACCAATTGCAGAACCAAGCCCAAAAGTTGCTGATTCAACTAAAGAATTAGAAGTGTTTTTAGTATTTAATAACGCAACTCCTAATACTGCACAGTTTGTAGTAATCAGAGGTAAAAACACACCTAATATTTTATACAATACTGGATTTACACTCTTAATAACTATTTCCGTGATTTGCACCACTACAGCTATTACCAGAATAAAAGAAATTGTTTTAATAAATTCTAAATTAAGTGGCACTAAAACATAATGAAATAATAAATAGCCACATACCGAGCTAATTGTCAGTACAAAACTAGTTGCAATGGCCATGCCAATGGTCGATTCAAGATTATTTGAAACTCCCATAAACGGGCACAGCCCTAAAAACTGTGCCATCACAAAATTATTTACTAATATAGTACTAAGTAGAATTAGTAATAGTTCATTCATTGTTGTATCTTCTAGTTAATTAGCTAACTTTCATTCCTGGTTGCACGCCTGCATCTGGCTCGAGTACCCATAAATCTTTACCGCCAGTTCCAGCTGCTAACACCATGCCTTCACTGATACCAAAGCGCATTTTTCTTGGGGCTAAATTAGCAACCACAACGGTGTATCTACCTTGTAATTGTTCAGCAGTATAAGCAGATTTTAAACCTGCAAAGATGTTTCTAGGTTTTTCTTCGCCGATATCGATAGTTAATTGTAATAACTTTGCTGCTTTTTCAACATTTTTGGCTTCGATAATTTTGCCAATACGCAAATCTACTTTAGCAAAATCGTTGATATCAATAGTTGCTGCTATTGGCTCAATAGTAGGTTTGCTAACTTCTTTAGCTGCTACTATTGGAGTTGCGCTGGCATCAAGCACAGCGGTTATTTTCTCTGGTTCTATTCTTTGCATTAACGGTTTAAACTTATTAATTGTATGGTTTAATAATAACTCTTGGCTATCTTCCCAGTTAAAAGCACTAACATTTAAAAACTGTTCTACATTGACGGCTAATTGAGGTAATACCGGTTTTAAATATATAGCTAGTACTCGGAAAATATTAATACCTACTGTACAAATTTGTTGTAATAATTGCATGTCGTTATTTGGATCTTTAGCTATCACCCAAGGTTTAGCATCGTTAATCCAGCTGTTTGCAGTATCTGCTAGTGCTAGAATTGCTCGCATTGCCTTAGCAAAATCGGCAGCTTCATAAAAATTGGCGATGGTTTCTGCTGCTTGAGGAAACTGCTGATAAAACTGCTGCATTGTTTCTGGCAATGCAGTAGCTAACTTGCCATCAAATTTTTTAGTTATAAACCCGGCACAACGACTAGCTATATTAACAAATTTTCCTACTAAATCGGAGTTTATTTTTTGTGCAAAGTCTTCAGTGTTAAAATCTAAGTCATCTATACTAGTAGATAATTTAGTAGCATAATAATAACGTAAATATTCTGGTTGTAAGTGATCTAAGTAATTTCGGGCACTAATAAAAGTTCCTCGAGACTTAGACATCTTTTCGCCATTGATAGTTAAATAACCATGTACATGCACAGCTGTAGGGGTTCTAAAACCACAGTTAGTTAATATGCTTGGCCAAAACAAACAATGAAAGTTTATTATATCTTTACCAATAAAATGATGCACTTCGCAACTGCTATTTGGTTGCCAATATTCGTTAAAGTCTAATTGTTGCTGTTCGCATAATGTTTTAAAAGTAGACATATAGCCAATAGGAGCATCTAGCCATACATAAAAATATTTGTTTGGCATATCTGGGATTTCAAAACCAAAATATGGAGCATCACGGCAGATATCCCAATCTTTTAACCCTGCATTAACCCATTCAAATAATTTTTGTCTAACCTCTTTAGGTACAGCATCAGTTGTTAGCCAAGCAGTTAATAACTCAGTTGCTTCGCTAAGTTTAAAAAATACGTGTTCGGTATCTTTAGTTACAGGAGCTGTTCCTGAAAGCGAAGAATAAGCATTTTTTAACTCACTAGCCTGATAAGTAGCACCACAGCTTTCGCAGTTATCGCCGTATTGATGCTGAGCTCCACATTTAGGGCAATCTCCTTTTATATAGCGATCTGCAAGAAACATTTGCTTTTCAGTATCATAAGCTTGTGATATAGTCTTAACCGTTAAGCAGTTTTTTGTTTGTAATTTATTATATATTTCTGTAGTTAGCTGTTTATTAGCTTCACTATGGGTTGAGCTGTATAGATCGAACTCAACCATAAACTCATTAAAGTCTTGTTTACGTTGCTTATTGATTTGCTGTATTGATTCTTCAGCAGTTATACCTTGTTGTTCTGCATGTAAGCTAATAGCGGTGCCATGGGCATCGTCGGCACATACATAATAGCAACTATTACCAATTAATTTTTGGAAACGCACCCAAATATCTGTTTGAATGTATTCTACCATATGTCCCATATGTAATGGACCATTCGCATATGGTAAGGCACTGGTTACTAATAGTTTTCTTGTTTTTGACATAAAAAATTTAAACCAATAAAGTATCAATATTAAGTATTACTAGATTATTGTTTTCTAGTAAAATAATTTATAAATGTTAATATCCTGCATTATATCAAAAAAACATACAAAATTAAACTAGGAATTATTATTAATGAAAGCTCTTATTCAACGGGTGTCACAGGCAAATGTTAGCGTAGCTGGCGAAGTAGTTGGTGAAATTAATCGCGGATTGTTATTGTTTCTAGGAATAGAAGCTAAAGATAACCAACAAACTATAGTGAAAATGCTAGATAAAATCTTACAATATAGAGTATTTACCGATGCTAACGGTAAGATGAATCAATCATTACAGCAAGTTAATGCTGGTTTACTAGTAGTTTCGCAATTTACTTTAGTAGCAGATACTAACAGCGGTTTAAGACCAAGTTTTTCTAAGGGCGCTAAGCCAGATATAGCTAAAGATATTTATCAGGAATTTATTGATTTAGCTAAGGCAAAACATCATCAAGTAGCTAGTGGAGTTTTTGCTGCTGATATGCAAGTTAGCTTAATTAACGATGGGCCAGTTACTTTTTTGTTAGAAATTTAAATTTTACTCTTTTTCGCTTAACTTAAAAACTAAATATTTACATCTATACACGTGGCAGTTGGAAATGCGAGTTTTCAGCAAGTGATTATAAGTTTTTA
>CAKMZJ010000098.1 GCA_929200395.1 Candidatus Gorgonimonas eunicellae
GCGGGTTTTCAGCAAGTGATTATAAGTTTTTAGCTAAGGCAGTGTTTCGCAGGTTATACACCTTCAGGTAGAAGGTGTATGGTGTCGACTAAATCAAGAAATACTAACGCAGGATAAAAGCTTAGAAGCCTTGCCCTTCGGGGGCTATTAAAAAGATTTACTTCATCGTTAAAACACCTAGAAATGCACTTGCATTCCTGCGGTATTTTGCCTTGAATTAAACCATTTTACCTAGCCCTGAAACCTAGCATTTTCAAT
Source organism: Candidatus Gorgonimonas eunicellae (assembly GCA_929200395.1). Classification (GTDB taxonomy): domain Bacteria; phylum Pseudomonadota; class Gammaproteobacteria; order Pseudomonadales; family Endozoicomonadaceae; genus CAKMZJ01. Next base: position 259 of record CAKMZJ010000098.1, read on the forward strand.
TGCCACGTGTATATTCAGATGTATAAATAATTTTACCACTATTATTTAGTAAATAAGTCATTCTTTTAGTTGTCTGTAAGTTTATTTTACAAACTCCTGCTATTTTAAAATTATATAAACTAGTATTATATTTAGATATTGATAAATACTGCAGATCATCTGTATTATTAAACCACCATGAGCTTAACATTTGTTCGATATGAAACTCTATTATAGCTTCATTAGTGGTATAATTTATGTGTTTTTTATCTATAATTACTAAAGGATAAATAATACCTGTTTTATGCCATTTTTTTATTATGGGAATAAGGTCTGGTATAAATAATTTGTAATTAGCTGCTTGAATTTCTGATAATAAATAATTTAATGCATCATATTGTTTGTTTTGTATAGTTCTAGTATTGTTTATAGATTCAGTACAAATTTCCTGTAGAGACATGCAATTATCTATACTATCTAGAGATAGGGGTAGGGTAGATACAGCATCTTTTATTTTTTTATTAGATTTGGTTAGGTAAAGGTTATACATATTAGATAACATGCTATAATTGCTATTTAGGTCATTAATTAGCACATAATCTTCATGCTCTCTAAGTGGAATACTTTCTTTAGTATTATACTCATATTTTATTTTACATTCATTTTTTATTACAAAGCTAATATTATTTTGCATATCATTAATAGTAGCTGATAATAAATTTTTATCTTCTATAATAGTTTGTAGGTGTAATAATACTTGTCCTGATGTAGTTAATAATCTAAATTCTTTTTGATTTGATTTAAAGTTTATTTTACAATCACCTTTTATGTTAAATATTTTTTTTTGAATATTACCATGCATTTTTGATAAATACTGTTGATCCTCGGGTTTTATAAAGTACAAGTAGTCTACTATAGTAGATAAGTTAAATTTAAAAACTATCTCATTAGGATTATATAAACTCACTTTAATTGCTTCAATAGTAACCAAAGGATCAATCTGGTTAATTTTACCCCAGTTAATAAGCATAGGAATAAGCTCTGGAATAAATAAGTATACTCCTTTTTGCTGTATTTCATCTAATAAAAGCAACAACTGTTTAGTACTATTAAGTTGCTGGTTATTGAGCTGACTATTATCTTTTGTGAATTGTTTATTTGTGTTTTCAGATATACTGATAACATCTACAAAAGAAGTAGCTATTCCAACTCGTGTAATATTTGAAATTGCATTAGAATTACAAATTTTCTTCCAAATTGAATACGAATTTAAAGAGTTATAATTTTTACGATGCGAAATATCCAATTTATCTAAGCTATAATTAACATTAATGCCAAATTTATATGTTTTTTGTTGAGATGTTTTTTCTGCTATCATTATATTTTCTGTAGCATTATTCACTTTATACTCTAGTTTGTCTTCTGTATTATTTGCGTATGAAATTAGGTTATAAAATAAGTTAACCATTACTGCAAATATAAGAGTTATTCTTTTATGCATTCGTATGTACCCTGTTTTTTTTATACTTATAAGTAGTTTTATTTAGCAAAAATTCTTTTTTGCTAATTTGGATATGCTAAATACTAGTTTTTTATTGCTATTATAAGTATTTGTAATTTTTATTTTTTATATATAATATGTAGTTTGTTTCACAAGTTTTATTGAGAACTTATCATAATTAATATCATTATGTTAAATGATTAAATATATTAAAATGAATAGAGTATAATATATCAGTAATTTTAGATAAAGTAAAATTTATTAACATAAACAGTTTGTTTGAATTTTATACTATTAAAAACATTTTTTACTTTTTAATGCATTTTGAAAGCTGATATTGATATACCCAAAGAATAATTATAATTAAGTAAAAATTTATGTTACCTGAGAATCTATTGCCAACAACTATAGATGCATGCAATAATATTAGTAATAATTATAGTATCTCAAATAAAAGATATAGCTGTAAGAGTATTGATAATGAAAAATATATAGAAGAAATAGCATATTCGTATTATAAAAAAATTTTATTTATAGTTGAACATAAAGGTATTGGGTATTTGTCTTCTAAAAAAATGAAAGTTGTATTGCCACACCTTTATTATAAATCTAAAGATGAACATTTATTTATGGCTAGCTCTTTTCATATACAACAAATATTAACAATCCCAAATTTTTCTATTGATAATAAGTTTAAAATGTTGAGAAATATTATATATCTATTTCAAATGTCTAATTTTAGTATATTAAAAAAGATATTACTTATAGGGTTTATTAATAGCGTATATAATTGCATAATACTAAATAAGAATATTAATACTAAATTTAATTGGTATGATAATAAAGATGGATTGCATATTGCAAACAAATGTTTTTTTTCTGTATTATTAAATTTAGATAGTAGTTATAAAGGAATATCTAAAGATAGAATAGATATTAATTTATTATTTATAGATTTAGAGAAAAGATTTGTTTTTAACCAAGATACTAATAATACCATAGATTATGGGTCATATGTTTTTGAAAATGAATGGAAATATTTAGAACGCTGTTATCGTTCTTTTATGTATTTATTAAATGGTTTAGTAACTTATAAACATAGAGAAATTATGTTTACTGATCTGTGTGAAGCAAATGCTATTTCAGGAGGCTTTCAAACAATATCTAACTCTATCTATAATTTTCCTATAAAAAGAGAATATGCTAATAACTTTGTATTTTTACTAAAGAAAGGAAGGATCATAGTTAAGTATTGGAATTATAGTTCAGATGATTTATCTAATAAAGAAAAAATACTTGAAATAGCAAATAGTATTAATAAAGCTTTAGGGGTGTCAGTAGAATTAGAAGTGGTTGAATTTACAGATGAAACCTTTTACTTTAAAATCAAAGATACACAACATACTCTTCTTCATAAAGAATATCTTAGTGATTATGAAAATGAACTAATTAATATTTTAGAAGGTAATCTATCACAAGCTTTTGAATTTGCTATTATGCAAGCAGAAGAAAACAAAGATAGCAATGTTGTTTTCCAGTTATTTATATCTTACAAACATCATATTTCAAAAAAAGCTGCATGCCAAACTTTATTAAGAATATATTACAAAGAATATAAATTGTTTGCTCAAACCGATAGTACTTTACAAAAAGTTACAAGAGCAATAAAGTTGTGCAGTTTGTTACAAAGAATCCACCCTTTTAGTGATGCTAACGGTCGTACTATGTTTTTTATATTGTTGCCAGTATTATTGTATCAAATGGATATGTGGTTGTTACGCACAGTATACGAACCTTGGGTGAAGTTAGATTTTTATTCTGTTGAACAACTAGCTAAAGAAATAATAAAGTTGTGCATCCCTTCTCCAGAAATAAAAGGAGAATTCAACTGGAAAAAAAAATTAAGTTATTTTGAGGATTTCCGTATTAGCTGTGCTTTAGGAGATAAAAAAAGGGTGGTTGAATTACTAAGTAAGCAGCCAAAGCTATTAAAACATCCAATATTTATTTCGCCAATATCACCAACTATACCATTATTAAAATATTTAACTAGGTATAATCAATCTGAATTAATAGATTACTTCTTAAAGCATCCTGATTTTAATTCAACTAGTTTTGATGATGTTTCTGCATGTTTACAACTAACAAAAAATAACACCGTTCAGGCCTTATTATTAAATTATATTAAAAAAAATTTTTAGTAGCGTATTAATAGCTAGTTTAAATTTCACTTCACTTAGCCTTATTTTTATGTCTCTCAATAAATAATCAAAATAACAGGTGGTTTATTGTTAATAATTATTAGTATTCTAGGTGTTATTAAAACTCAGCTTAGGTATAAAATCACGTGTTTTTAAATAGAAAGTATATAATTTTAATATTATTATGGCAGATTAAATTAATACTAGCAAATTTATAGGATATGTAAACATAATAAAGTAGATGCATCTTCTATTTGAAGATAGGTCTTTTATTTAAGTTTTTAGCTGTTAACTTGTGTTAATGCTTGTTAGTTTAGCACAAATATACATAGCTATAATAGCTACCATGTTTTGTAAACCTAAAATTATTTACGACACAATGTATATTTACTATATACTCTTACCCTAGCTAATTAAAAATAATATTATGATATATTCTGGTTTAGAATTATAATATCTAGCATTTGATTTGAACGAAGTGAATTACAATAAATTTTCATATCTTAGTTGACTTAAAAAGTTAACATTTAAGATATGTCATTAGTGTATTATGGAATATTATGGCAATAATAGTGCAAAAATATGGTGGAACCTCACTGAGTTCTATTGTTAAAATTAAATTAGCGGCAAAGAAAGTTATTGAGTATAAACAACTAGGACACAAAGTAGTGGTTGTTGTGTCTGCGATGGCAGGAGAAACTAACCGACTAGCTAATTTAATTAAAGAAATGTCAATAGCGATAAATTCGCCACAATCTGATTTAATTTTATCCACTGGAGAACAGGTTTCAGCATCATTACTTTGTGCAGCGATACACAATTTAGACTTTATTGCTACAGTTTATGCTGGTACAAACATTCCTATAATAACTAATAATTGTTTTTCTCGTGCGAGAATTAATAGAATAGATATTTCTTCATTAATTGAAGATATGAATTCTGGTAAAATCCCAGTGGTGGCAGGATTTCAAGGTAAAACAGAAAAAGGTGAAATTACAACTTTAGGAAGGGGTGGATCAGATATTACAGCCGTAGCTTTAGCGGCTGCACTTGAAGCTGAAGAGTGTCAGATATATACAGATGTATCTGGGGTATATACTACTGATCCTAAAATAGTTAAAGATGCAAAATTGTTAAAGCACATAACGCTTGAAGAAATGCTTGAAATGTCTAGTCTTGGTGCTAAAATACTGCACCCCCGAGCTGTTGAGTTTATAGCTAAACATGCAGTGAAAGTTAGAGTGTTACATGCTTTAGAAAATAACCAAGGGACTCTTATTACTTTAGATGAATCTCCACTTATGGAAGAGCGTGTGGTTTCAGGAATAGCTTTTAGTAAAGATGATGCTTTGTTTACCATAAAAGGTATACCTAACAAAACTGAATATACTTATAAATTATTAAACGCTATGGGTAAGCATCATATAGATATAGATATTATTGTGCAAAATACTAGTTCTGATGCTATTAATGATTTAACTTTTACAGTACATAAAGAAGACTTTCATCGTAGCAAAATACTTTTAGATAAAATTTTACCAGAAATCAAAGCAGTAGATATAATTCATGACATTAATATTGCAAAAGTTTCGGTTATTGGTGTCGGTATGCGTTCACACTGTGGAGTAGCAGCACAAGTATTTAATACTTTAGCAAAATCTGGTATTAGTATGAAAATAATATCTACTTCAGAAATTAAGGTTTCTGTTGTTATAGTAGATTCATTACTAGATACCGCTGTAAGAGCTTTGCATAATTCTTTTAAATTACATGAGTTATCATCGCCTTTAGTAGATTCGTTAGCTGAAGTAAATTAAAAATAATTATACCGATAGACTTTTTGTAAACTGAGTGTTAGTATATTGGTATAAAGTAGCTCCCATGGCACAGCTGGATAGCGCGGCCCCCTCCTAAGGGGCAGGTCGGAGGTTCGAATCCTCCTGGGAGCGCCACGCTAGTTTTTTCAATGGCTTCATAGTTATTATTTTACTAACTTACCATTTTTAAATCTCATTATTTGTAATTCTTTTATAACCTTTAAGTCTGAATTTACATGTAAATTACCAGTTAAGCCTCTAGTGCTGTTATTGTGAAAAAAGGCTAATTGATTAATTTTTGTAATTAGGTTATAGGCATCAATTCCTAAGGCATATAGATTTTTATTTTGGTTTCTCTTCTTGTTAAAATTTAAAACTTTTTGCTGTATATCAGATGTATTACCACGGTTTTGCCAGCCATATACAGGAAGACGAATGCCGTCTAAATCAGTATCGTTTGTTATCGAAGGAATATCAGTATAAATACTTGAGGTTGCAAAAACTGGGATATCTTTTGCAAATTGATATGACATGGCAGGTTTTATTTGTCGTGCTTCTTCTGGAGAAGCAGCTAAAAATAATACATCGGTATTAGCTTTTGCTGAAATAGCGGCATCAATATTTGTTTCTAGTATTTTTTTTATGTTATTAATTCTTAAATTACTATCATCAATATGCATAATATTTTCAAACATTTTTGCGAAATCAGCTGTTTTAGGAAACTTAATATAGCTAGCAATGCTACCGCCTAAACTTTCCCAATACATTTTATATAAATCACCAGTTTTTTCTCCTTGTGGAGTATCAGGCACAACTATAATTGCTTTATCGTGACCTTTTGATCTTGCACATTTAGTTAATGCTAACACTTCATCATCTACAGATAAACTAAATTGATATATCCTATTGTTGTCATATTTTTGTATTTTGTTAATTTTTTTAGGTAATTTTGCGGTTATAAAATCGTTTAAAGTAATAAAAGTTATGTTAGATAATGAAGCTACACTTAGTTCATTTAATAAGTTTTTATCAAGAGGACCAATAATTGCATTACAATTATTACGTTTTGCTTGTGTAATAATTTCATTGATTTCTTGTTTGTTGGTATCATAAAATTGCAAATTAATATTTGTGTCTTCTAAAGATGCGTCTTTGCTATCAAAGTGTGCGGTAATTATTCCTTCTTGAATATCTCTACCAGCAGCACTTAATGGCCCTGTAAGTGGCAATAATACAGCAACATTATCTAAATTAGAAAAAAGTAAGGCTTCGTTATCACGAGGGAAGTATTTGATAGTCGGATACGCCTGCCACTTTTTCTTCCATGAATTTAACGAATTAATAGTAGTCTCTGCGGGGATGCTATACTGTTTATTTTGCTGAAAAATTAAAGCCAGCTCTAACATTGAAGTTATTATGCGTGTATTGGTTTTATTTAACTGTTTAGCAACATCGGTTTCTGGGGCATTTAATAAAGTAGTCCATAGTAAATCTAAATTTTCATCATTGATACTATGATTAGTTAAAACATCATCAGTAAACCAGTATTTAAAAGCTGTTCTATAGTTAGCTAAATTAGTATGGATTATAGCTTTTAATAAATACATTTGCTTAATGCTATTGGCATTTTTTATTTTGTTAAAAATAGGTTTATTGAGCCAAGTTAAAGCTATTTCATATTTATATTCTTTGATGTCAATTAAGGATCTTAATAAACAATATTCAATTAAGTTAGTATCTGAAAATTTAGAGTAGTTAATTTCTGTAGCTAGTGCTTTAGCTAGTAACAGATTTTTATCTATATTATTTCTTATTTCGATAAGGCTATCGTTTATAAGTAAATCGTCCGTACTAGTATGAATAAATTTAGAAAAATTTTTGTTAGTCGCACTAATTTTTTTAGTGGTTTGACAAGCTGTTAGCAGGAATAAAACTAATATTAGTAGTATCCAATTTGCTAGTTTTGTATTCAAGGCAGTTATTCCATATTTTAATTTATAGTTAACATCTAATATGCTTCAGTTAACATAAAGTATAACAATAAAACTAACTGTATTTCAATGGTATTTATATTATTAAAACTAAAGCATTATGCTAAAGATCATACAAACTAGTATACTTAGTTTGCTTTAAATTATTATCTGCCATATATTGTTTTATTCCTTGTGATATAGCATCTAAAAAATAATGATTTATTACGGGTTGTGATTCTGTATCTAAAGGTAAAATGCATTCCAATAATTTACATTTACTTGGATCAATCACGCCTGTAGTAGTATTAAAAAATGAGTTAAGATATTTTTGTTTTGCTTGATTTAGCTTGTCTTGAGATTCGTTATCAACAATTTTATCTAATTTTACAAAAAGATTGGAAAATAATTGATTAGTTAAATCTTTAACTAATTCATGATTAGATGTTAGTGTATCAGAAGTTGTTAAATCTTTTGGATTGTGAAATTCATTAAAGGTTTTTTTTAATTTATCTAGTGTATTCATAATTTCATCATCTAGCATTAAATTATTTAATTGTTTTAAATCACAATTTAAATTGATAGATTCAGTTTCTGAGATATTATCATCTAAATGTTTAATAAAGTCATTTACCAGTGTGGCAGCTGCTAATTTTCGCGGCTCTTCTCCTGTGTTTAAAAAAATTATTAATTCAATAGCTTTCCATACAATAGCAATCACTAACACCACTAGCCAAGAGATAGCTGCAATAGCGAACAAAACAGCCTCAAATTTTAAATCAACATTAATATCATCATAAATATATTCATCAATATATTCATTCTTTATATAAGAAAAAGGGTTGAATTGTGCAGCTTTAGAAAGTGGTTCTGTAATTTTTTTTTCAGATGGATTTTGAATTTTCTCTTCCAATTCATTTACAATTGCTTGTGATTGGCATGATATACAATTACTTTTATCTGGTTGATTTGGTTCTACAGTACTAATTGATCTATCAGTAAGAGGTGTTGTGTTTACTTTTGTTACATCTTGGCTATCTGGGTTTTGATTAACAAACTGCGTTAAGTTACTATTAATATTAGCTGGTGATTCTTGGTTATCTACATGAAGACTTCTGTGCATATGGTGAAATCTTAAATGTGTTTTACTTAAATTATTCATAAACATCCGTTTTATCTGAAATTATATTTTTACAATTTTACAATATGATATTTATTTTAATAACAATAGTAGATAAACTATGACTGCAGGTTAAATCTATCTGGTGTTGCTATATATGTTATATGTTGCGATTGTAACATATATTTAGAG
>CAKMZJ010000099.1 GCA_929200395.1 Candidatus Gorgonimonas eunicellae
GCAATTCGCTATGAATTAGGAAGCCCCTTCCTTTAGGGAGGGGAGCATGTCACGTGCGATGCAAACATACATAGTATTTTTTAATAACTGATGAAACAACTCAGTTGTTAATAGTAACGCTATCAGGGATTAACTCAGCGTTAAAGCTGTTAATAAAACTAGTTATTGCGTTATCTTGTACTAATTCATTGGTTGCATTTTGAATTTGTTGTTTTTTATACTGAACCAACCATTGGTATGGTGTTATGTTATTATGTTGGTTTGCTATTATTTCTACAGATATTTCTTTTTTAAAGTATTGTTTTAAAGCATTACGCAGTTCTTGTTGGTGTTCCTGTTGTAATAAATCATTATGCTCTTGAGTTATGCAAAGCTGTAAGTGATTTTGCTGATAGCTGACATATGAACAGTTAATCAGTATGCTTCTAGCCATTCCAGCAAGGTTTAATTTAAAAAATAGCAGGTGCCAATTATCAACTGTTATATCATCTGCTTTAACATTAGTATTTATAGGGCTATTAGATTGCTGTTGCTTAGTTGATACCGTGGGTTTATCCTGATCTTGAGTTGGCTGTGCTTCAGGTTGTTTATGATTTATCTCTTCTGTAGCTTGTGTAGTTTTAGCAGAAAAATTATCATGTGGTTGTAAGTTAGTATTAGGATAAGCAGAAGCTATGGTTTGAACTGGTTTATAGTTGGTTTCTTGCTGTTGTGTATCTGTTGGATAATCTGTAACTTCTACTTGTTCTGGAGAAAAAGCTATCATCCGCAATATTGCCATCTCAAATATACTTTTGCTATCTTCAATTATTGAGGCATCTTGTTTAGCATTAACTATAATTTGATAAAAAAGTTGTAACTCTTCAGCTGTGAATAGTCTAGCTAAATCAAAAACTAACTTGTGTTGCCCTGGTATCTCACACAGTTTTTCATCTACTTGCATAAGGGCTAAATTATTAATTATTCCTAGTAAATCGTCAAAAACTAAGCTGAAATCAGGACTATGTTCCGCTAAAGATCTAACTAAATTAATAGCTGATGCTATATTTTTTTTAGCAACAGCATGTAAAATATCAATTAATATGCTGCTATCTACCGAACCTAACATATTTGCAACCTCAGTAGAGGTTAAATTGCAATCAGTATATGCTATAGCTTGATCGGTAATACTTAGGGCATCTCGCATGCTGCCATTTGCAGCTTTAGCTATATAGTTTAAGGCTGATACTTCATAATGAATGTTTTCTTTAATTAGCACTTGTTCTATATAATTGCTGATGCTAGCAGGGGTCATTTGCTTAAGATGGAATTGTAAACATCTTGATAGTATAGTTACTGGTATTTTTTGTGGGTCGGTTGTAGCTAGTAAAAATTTTACATGTTCCGGAGGTTCTTCCAAAGTTTTTAGTAATGCATTAAAACTTTGGAGTGATAGCATATGCACTTCATCTATTAGGTAGATTTTAAATCTAGAATGGATAGGAGCATACTGAGTATTAGCAAGTAACTCTCGGGTATCTTCTACTTTAGTGCGTGAAGCCGCATCTATTTCAATTAAATCAATGCCACTACCGTTGTTTATTTCTTCGCAGGAAGCACAATGACCGCAAGGCTCCATAGTGATATTACTATGGCAATTTAGGCATTTAGCAAATATTCTAGCTACAGTGGTTTTACCTATTCCTCTAGTACCAGTAAACAGATATGCATGATGAATACGATCTGTTTTTATAGAATTAACCAATGCTTTAAGGACATGGGGTTGGCCTATCATTTGGGTGAAATTTGAAGGTCTGTATCGTCGTGCAAGATTTTTATAGCTCATAGCCGAGAGCGGTTATACTTATAGGTTGATGGTTAGATTACAGCACGAATTTGGAAGGCGGTAATAACTTTTTTGGTGGCAAGCCTAATTAGCTAACCCAAACACATAATATAACTGCTACCGTTGCTATCTTCCGATCCTGGCGGGGTTTGCAGTACATTATTGTCAGGGCACCAAAAGGCTCACCATGAAGTAACTATTTTCCACATACTATAGACTTTGTCAATAGTTAATTTAATATATAGAGGAAATTATATAAATATATTAAATTTTTTGGTTATTATTAATGGAAAGTATCAGCAATAAAGTGCAACGTTATGTATTAAAATCATGGTATAAAAAAGGCAAGTATAATTGGATTGCTTTGGTTTTATCTCCCTTAAGTTGGTTGTTTAAAATAATTACTACATGCAGACGTAATTATTATGTAAACAAAACAGCTGTATCTGGGTGTTTTATTATTGTTATTGGTAATATTACAATAGGAGGTGCAGGAAAAACACCAATTGTAATTGCGTTAGCAAAATTTTTAGCAGCTAAAGGTTTTAAAGTAGGAGTAGTCAGTAGAGGTTATAAAGCTAAAACCAAAATATTCCCATACTTACTAACAGCTGAATCTACAGTAGAGCAAGCAGCAGATGAACCTTGGTTGATATATAGCAAACTAAAGTTGCCAGTAGTTATTGATCCTAATAGATACCGAGCATGCCAATATATGCGCGATAAATTAAATATTGAAGTAATTATTGCTGACGATGGTTTGCAACATTACAAAATGCCCAGAGATTACGAAATAGCGGTTATTGATAGCGATAGAGGAATTGGTAACGGCTTATGCTTGCCAGCCGGTCCGTTGCGAGAATCAAGTTCAGTTTTAAATTTATTTAATGCAGTATGCATTAACAATACTACAAATGGTAGTTGCAAAAATAAGCTATCTAATTACTATCATTATAACATAGTCGTTCAGAAACCAATTAGAATTCTTAATCAAACTACAGGTCTGGCTCCACAAAAGGTACATGCTGTAGCTGGAATAGGTAATCCTGAAAAGTTTTTTACTTCTTTAAGGAATATTGGTATGGAAATAATACCTCATATATTTCCCGATCACTACAGTTATAAGCAACAAGATATTAAATTTAACGACAACCTCCCCGTTATTATGACCGAAAAAGATGCCGTTAAATGTTTAGCTTTTGCTGATAATAACTGTTGGATGCTACCTATTGAAGCATATTTACCTACAGAATTATTAAAAAATATATTAACATGTTTGCATAAAAAACGAGAGTTACTATCGGCTGATGAATAACTTTAAATATTAATATAATTGAAAAACTTTAACTGTTTTATCATAATAACCTATAGCGATGTATTTTGAATCTTCGCTAAATATAATATTAATAGGATTGCAGTCATTATTTATAGAGTGCTGAACTGTCCAATGAGTATTAATTAAAGACCATATTTTTACTGTTTTGTTGTCATTACTAGCTGTTGCAAGTAATTTATTATCAGGACTGAAACTTGCATATTTTATTTGATGTAATCCAAGTTCTTGGTAAGCTTTATCTCCAGAAATATTCCAAACTATCAGACGCCCTAAATTTACTATGCTAGATATTGTAACAATTCTTTGGTTGTCTGGGCTAAAACTAGCTTGGGATGTGCTACCATAAAATATATTTTTTTTACTCCATTGATTATTATTATTTTCTAAAACAACACAACTTCTATATTTAAAACCAAAATATATTAGTTTGTTATCTGGGCTATAAGATACTATATCTGGATTAGGCAAACCAAGTAAAGCATAAGCTTGATGTTCTTTAGTATAAATAATATCTTCTATTTTTTTTTGCAATTCATTAGGTTGACTCTCTAATATTAAATTATTTAGAAAGTTTCTTATATCTCTTTCACGTTTTTTTTGAGCTATTGTAGTTATTATATGTTTCTGTAATGTAAAATTTAACCAGCGATCTTCTTTAATTGAGTCTATTAAAGGTATAAATTTATCTTCTTTTATTATAAAAGCATCTATCGGTTGGTTAATGACTAAATCTTCTACTAAAGTAGTATTTGTTAAGCTAAATATTTTTATAGGATTATTTTTTTCTGCAATTACAACTTTTTTGCCATCTTCTTTTAAGTCGATATAAGGTTGACTTTGAGTTGATATATTTGCTTTTTTATTATACCCATCTGCTGTTAATCCCCATATATTAGTAGATAATTCTGAATATATTATAATATGTGAGTTATCAGAGCTAAATAAAACACCCAATATATCATTTTGATGTTTTAAAGTTGCAGAAACAGTAAAGTTACTAGTTGTAGCATGCCATATTGTAGCAATGTTGTTATTAATTGTAGCAAAGCAATCACTGTTAGTGCTAAAAAATATATTATTTACTTCTGAAATATTTGCAATTTCATTAAATTGGATTTCCTGCTTTAGTCTTGATGTATTATTTTTAGTTGCTACTTTACTTATATTAACTATTTCTGAGATAGTTGCAGTTTTATCATCTACAGTTGCTATCATCCAATTATAATTACTAAAAAACACTTTATTTATGAGCCTATCGTGGTCTACAGATGAGTGTATTCTCCAAGCACCATCTGTAAAGCACCATATTGTAACTTGTTTATTTAAATGAGTTGCTATTATATACTTGCCATTTTTACTAAATTGAGCCATAAATGTATCTGATAAAGCTAATTCTTCATATGCTCTATTACTATGTATATTCCAAACGCTAACTGTATATACATTTTTCTCGCTATAATGATTATGTGTGAGAATTCGTTGATTATCTGGACTAAAATCTAAAAACTCATCAATATAAGCAAATATACATTTTTGCTTCCATGTATTATCAATATATTCTATAATTACGCTATGTAATGCACATACGTAAATCAAGCGCATATCTTTACTATACTTAACAAATGTTATCCCTGCCTCAACAATTTCTTGCATATTTTGCCATGTGGTACCATAAAGCATATATTTTGTTTCGTTAGCTAATTCTTCATCACCAAAACTATAAAATAAATTATATTTAGGAGCCATGGTATATCTTTTTATAACAAATGATAACCATTCATCTTCCTTAATATTTTTTGGTATATTAGGGTGATCAATAAAACTAGCTTGTCTAAGGTTAAAATAGTTATTCAAATTTTCATTTTCTACAGAAAATACACTTTGCCAAGTATTATTAATGAAATCATACACTGTCATACTATTACTACTATTACCTGTAAAAAAAAATCTTTTGCTATCACGTCTAAAAATAATCGTGGAGCAATAGTTATTACGAATAGTATTAATAAATTTACAATGTTTTCCAGAAAGTTCCCATATTTTATGTAGGGAATCAGATGAAATTATTATAAAACTACTATCTGGACTAAAAATAATTTGTTTTACTTTAGTGCCATGAATTAAGCTACAAAATAGTTGCCAATTATCATCGATAAATTGATATATTAGTACGGTACCATCATCAGAAGCAGTAGCAAAAAAATTACCATTCTCGCTAAAACATATTTCATTTATAGACATATTATGTTCTACTGTTACTATGCTTTTAAATTTAGTTTCTGGTATCACAGATAACTGTTTTTCTATAGAAAAAAATAATTTTTTCTTTAAATTAGTATCTTGTGCATTTAAATAACTATGATCGCTAACAGCTATTTTAGATTGCGTTGATAGTTGATTATTAATAGCTTGAAGATATTTTATTGATAATAAAAGAAAATTTGGGTGTAAATGACAATTTTTTAAAAATTTATCTAATAGTTGATCCGTAAAAGTTGTGTTATCAATTAAATGAAAAAATCGTCTATTAAGACTTTTACAATTTGTTAAGTCTTCTACTGTATCTATATAAGATAAAACATTTCTTACACAATCATCATTTAGTATACAAATGCTGTTTCTAATATTTGAATTTACACTAGGATTATTGTTACTTGCTTGCTCACCAGTGTGACTACTATTTGGTGTTGATTTAATTGTTTCCATTTTATTTACCTGATTTGTTATTATATTTTCAAGTTATATATTTAAGTAAACCTAAAATATATTTATAATATGAATTTAAAATAATATGCTTTTTTGCTAAGATATAAAAAATGTATCTTATAAAAAGATATCTTTATGGTTAATTAGTTCGCTTTAGTTTTTGTTTTTAAAAAAATATTTTAAGGAATCTCTGATAAATTTTTATTAGCTTTTTTAGTGTTCAGTATATAGACTAAAGATACGTTTCTTCAAAGATAGTAGTTTTACTACAAAGTTAATTAAAATGGAATGCAAATGCAAGCTGATACAACTGATGAATATCTTATAGATTTAATTTGTCAATTAATTAAAAGAAAATCAATTACCCCAGAAGATGCTGGTTGCCAACAATTAATAATAGATCAACTACAGCATTTAGGTTTTGATGCTAAAATAATCAACTCTAATTCAGTTAGTAATTTGATATTACGTAAAGGGAAAGATAAGCCAGTATTTGCTTTTGCTGGTCATACAGATGTTGTTCCAGCAGGCAATGAAAATTTATGGAAGACCCCTCCATTTAAGCCTACAATTAATAATGACACTATATATGGTAGAGGTGTTGCTGATATGAAAGGCTCAATAGCCGCGATGATTGCAGCTATTAGACGTTTTATTGATAAAAATCCTAATCATTCAGGTTCCATTGCTATGCTTATTACTAGCGATGAAGAAGGCGAAGCAAAAGATGGAACCGCTAAAATTGTCGAATATTTAAAATCAACCAATGAATTTATCGATTACTGTTTAGTTGGTGAGCCATCAAGTAGTAAAATATTGGGAGATACTATAAAAGTAGGTCGTAGGGGTTCTTTACATGGTTTTTTAACAATACATGGAACTACAGGACATATTGCTTATCCTCAATATACAGATAACCCTATACATAAATTAAATGTTGTAATTGATAATCTAACTAAACAACTTTGGGATAATGGCAATGAATTTTTTGATCCTACTCAATTTCAAATATGGCATATTCAATCATCTAGTAAAGTATCTAATGTAGTGCCAAGTAGCGTAGAGCTAGCTTTTAATTTTCGTTATTCTAGTGAGATAACAGCTAATTTTATTAAAACTAAAGTTGCCACAATATTAGATAAATTAAATATTGACTATAATATAACTTGGCAATTAAGTGGCAAACCTTTTTTAACCCAAAAAACTACTCTTATTAATGCTGTATCTAAAGCTATTAATCAAGAAGTCAACTTACAACCACAGTTGTCTACATCTGGTGGAACTTCTGATGGTAGGTTTATTGCTCCGTTAGGTACCGAAGTAGTAGAATTAGGGCCAATAAATGCGAGTATTCATCAGCCTAATGAGGAGTTATCGATACCAGATATATTAAAGCTTGCTAAAATATATGAAACAATACTAGTGAATATAATTAACTAGATCTAAAAGTTTTCATACAAAGCGGTATTGTTTAGTTAGCAAAATCATAAATACACGGCTATTGAGCTATACATTTTTCGGCTGCTAGTATTAAGAAAGGCATCATTTCTGTCATGCTCAATATAGATACTTCACTTTTTATTTGGTATTCACTAATTTTTTCGTTAAGAAGTTGTTTATATGTTTTAGTAATCATATTAGAGTCAAACAAATCTCCAGTTATTATTATAAGACTGTTATCGTTAAAAAAATTAACATCGTTTTTATTTAAATTTAATAAAGAGTCAATACTTTCATTGATTACTTTGATAGTAGAAGATTTTAATTCGGCTAATGTAGCATCTGCATCATCGCTATCATCAGAGTCTAAAGATATATTATTGTTATCTAGACAGTATTTACTAATAGCTAAACCTTTAACTGCATAGTGATAAGATGTAGAGCTTTCATTATTATCGATTTCATTTCTTATTGAATGCAACGACCGACATGGTAACTCTAAAAGATAAGGTTGTTGTTTTTGTTTAATATCTTCTTCTTGTGTAATTGCATCCATAACAAGTGCTCGTAACTTATTTTCAGTAGCATTTATATCTTCATTTTTTTTCAGTAAATTTGATAAGCCATGCCCTAGGCTGCTATAGCCACCTGAAAATGCGATTCTTTGACTAATTGTAGGACTATTAGAGATGTCATTAGAAATTTTAGTAGACTGCATAAAACTAGATATAAAGAAAGTATAAGCAGCGGTAGCTAGGCTATCATCTTGTTTTAGTTTATTACTATTGTTTCTATCTAGTATTACTTGAGTAACGTTATTTAAAAAATTAAAATATTTTATGAATTTTATATTATCAACATCACATAAAAAGTTATGTTTTTGTAATGCTTGATTTAATGCGCTTTTAAAATAAGTTGATTTTGAAGATGTATCTGTATTCTCTTCTGAATAGCTTTCATTTATTATCATTATAGATGTTAGATTGATAGCTGTATTATCTTCTACATCTGGGTTGTAAATCTCTTGTAGTTTTTTAAGACATAGCTCAGTCATACCTATATAAACATTAAGACTATTATCACCTTGCCTATCAAAAGTATCTGTAGTTGACAATAAATCAGCAGAAGACTCAGCAACTGTAATTATGTAGTCTTTGTCATTTATATTTCCTTCCCCTATTAATTTATAATATAACGTAGCATGAGTTGTGCAATCGCTTTGATGAAGCAATAAATGATAATTACGGTTTAAATCTTGTGCGAAAGCTATATTGATAGAAACTAAGAGTAAAACTAAAGAGTAAAATATACTTTTTTTCATGAAGTATTGCCTTGTATTATAATCATTATTATTAATTGTTTAAATACTGTAGACGTATCAGTTTATATTTAATCAGTTGTTAGATGATTTTTTATAATATATTAATCATCTATACACGTGGTAGATGAAAATGCTAGGTTTCAGGGCTAAGTAAAATGGTTTAATTCGAGGCAAAAT
>CAKMZJ010000100.1 GCA_929200395.1 Candidatus Gorgonimonas eunicellae
TTTATAGTTTTGTATGATTGTAGTTAAGCTTGATTTTATTCAGCATATCTTTTACCGCGGTCGCAGTTGGTCTATCTTCTGGGTTTTGTTGATGGCAAGCATTAATAACATCGATTAATTCATCTAATTTCTCTAAATCAGCTTCTGATAGTTGATTACTTAGAGACATATTTTCATCTATAGCCATAGCAACTGCGGTTTTATCTTCTAGATATTGATTAGATATACTAAATTGGTTATTAAACAAACTTGCTTTTTTTTGTTCTACTTGGGCATAAGCATCAATTGATGTATTATTTATTACCGTTAGACTGTTAACATTAAATTCTTCGGGATAACATAAGTGTAAAAGTCCAGCAAAAACCATACCTAGAGAATAAATATCTCCAGCGCAAGTTATGTTGGTATAACTCCATTTTTGGTCTTCTCCTAAAGGAAAACGAATTTCAGGAGCATGGTAAAAGTTATTATAAAAAGTGAAATTTTTTATACCTAATCCGCTAATACTATCGTTAAGTACGCTAAAACGTTCAAAATTAGTTAATACTGTTTTATCTAATAAAGTGAAAAAATTAGCTAACTTTATATCACCATGAGCTATGTTGTTAGCATGTAAAAACTCTATTGCTTGGGTAATATCATACATATAAGTTAACAGACTGTTAACACTATAATACGGTTGTCGATTTATTGTATTTAATAAGGTGTTATCAGGTATTTTTAGTAGCTCCATATTGTTTGCTGTAAATGTACCTAGTATATTAGGATTATCAAGATGCCTCTGTAAATTCATTTGCCTAGCAACAGATCCAGCCATTTCTAATAATTGGTTTATCTTTGTAGAGGCTTCTATATGTTCGCCTTCTTTAGGGATTATTTTTATATGTTTAGTATTTAAAAATGGCAACATTCCTAGTTTTTCTGTGTTGTCTGCTGTTAGGTTGTGTAGCTTAACAGCTAAAAAATCAGTAAACCAAGTACTATATATAGGAGTAGCTTCTATGTTAATTTCGCTATCGTCATTAGTAATAGTATTAGCCTTAAATAAGCGTAATATATACTCTTCTTTGGTATTCATATCTACTAACTCTGAACGCTTTTCACGTATTATTCGATATAACTTAATGAATGCTTGATTATTTACAGGAATTTCAACTAATGAAATTGGACTAGACCCATCTTTAACTTCGGAATATATAGCAGTTAAATTTTCTTCAAAGGTGTTATCTACATCTAATATATTTAAATAAAGATCTTGATTATTTACATCATTAGCAAAAATATTATTAGAGCAAACTAATAATATGCTTAAGCTAGTTAAGACAATTTTTTTCCACATGATTTTACCTTAAATTATTTAATTATGCATCAATATTATGTACTGTTAAATTGTTATTATCATTATAAATAATCATCTGTTCTTGATTGTTAGCAACTTTACTTCCTGTTACCTGTATATTTATTTGAGAGTTGACTATCGGTTATATTTAATAGCTGTTATTGATGAATTTATTGTTAGCTTATACATATAAAGCCCTTTTGTTATAAATATGGTTTTAAAACTTTGGCTAAATATTAGCTATTTAGACTATATACTAATTTATTAGTTCAATTAATTGAAGCTAGTTTGGAAATATCTTAATAATATATACTTAAGTTTTAAAAAATTAATAAGCACTTTATGCCAACGGTTAAAGTATTTTCCATTTTCTTTACTATTTTATACTATTCTACGTACTAATACAGTAATTTTAGTGTACCCATGAAGTATTTACCCCATAATAAACCTATAAATTGTAAGTTAGTGTATAATCAACCTACCATTATACTTTATAAGGTTAAATACCTGGCTAACGATTTAACTTGTATATTTTGATCAAATTAGTTATCCTGATCAGTATGCAATTGATTAACTATTCTCATGTAGTAATGACTTCAATTATCTCCTGATTTCTTCAATAATATCGCCTAATTTATTAGAATTAACTTGATATAAGTATATTTTTGTGTTATAATGACAAATCTTTAATTACTTATAGACAATTTAAGGATTTAGTATTCTAACAAGGATGTAAAAAAATGGAGTCTAGTACCGTACAGCGATATTCTCTTGCACAGCAATATGGTCTTGCAGAAAGAGTACAACACGAAATTGATAACCCTCTAAAGCTACTAGTAGCACTGAATAAAATAGGGAATATAGTACAAGTAAATAACGAATTTACGGTATTTAATAATTTTCAGGAATTAGAGAAATTTCTTTTTGATAGAAAAGTAACTATTCACACTTTATCATTTTTTTCAAACCTAAATACAACTCCTTACAATAAGGTATTCACAAATTTCAAAGAATATAATCTTCGTATTATATCTATACAGCAAAAAATACAATTTTTGACTCATAAAATCTCACAAGAAACTAACCCTTATATACGTAATCTTCTAATAATAGACTGTGACATGCTTAAAGAGCAACTTAATCAAATAAGAGGTTACTTTAATAGCAATAAGTTAGATACTTGGGTTTGTAGGCATATGGCGTTTGCATATATTTTTGATTTATTTGGATCTAACTTTCAAGAAGCTAACAACTTTTTTTGCTCTGACAATCTAAAATACATTCATAAGCAAATTGATATTGAAATAAATAAAATGGTAGCTGCTAATTTAGCTATAACCGCACAATTATTTGCCGAAAATTTGACTATAGAAAATTTGATAGCATGCGAAAATTACCTAAATAGTAAAAACATCTTTTGTTTAGATGATCATATTAATAATATTTTAAGTAATATTGAAAACTATAGCATAAATACAAAACTATCAGATATAGGTCTCCACTTTAAAAAAATATTTGAATCTAGTTTACGAGAGGGAAAAACTGATAGTGAGGCGGCAGAAATCGATCATGCAATAAAGTTAATTGATTATTTTTGTAAAAGTTTACTTCCTACGTGTAATCACAGCTTTCATACTGATATGCTTAGGTATGATTTATCATTTCATTCCATAAATTCATTTAACCAATATTTACAACAGCAATGCTGTCGACTTTATTATAAATGCCCCTTAAATTATCAAGAAAAATATATACTTACAACTAAGAACCATATGATGTCGTTTAAAATAGTACATCAAGTAGATGCAGTAGAAATATTCTTTTTTGATATTAACTACAGCTTAAAAGAAAAAGTATTCCGTATAACACATGGAGAATATCATAAAGAAATTAATATACTAAATTTTCTTGCTACGGAAACACTAATAGAATATGGAGTACTAGAGTGTGATGATGATAATTTAGCTACTATGGTATGCTATAGGGTAAATAACTTTGAAGGTGATTTATAAAATATTAACAGGCAATCATTTAGCATTCCGTACCATGATTAAATTATATGCTTAAAGTATCTTGCATCATTTCAACTACACTTTTTATAAATTGCTTTTAGATTGACAGCATAACTTTGGCTTAATACTTTTAAGATTTCTTTTAGTAAATCTCTAAATTGTAAATTAGGTATAATCTGCATACCACTATACTTTAGAAGATTAAACTCTCTAGTAAAGGTTTAATTTGTATATTTCGATCAGATTAAAGTTATCCCTATCAGTATACAATTGATTAACTATTCTCACGTAGTAATGACTTCAATTATCGCCTAATTTATTAGAATTAACTTGATATAAATAGATATTTGTGTTACAATGGCAATTCATTAATTACTTATGAACAATTTAAGGATTTAGTATTTTAACAAGGATGTAAAAAAATGGAATCTAGTACCGTACAGCAATATTCTCTTGCACAGCAATCTGCTCTTACAAAAAAAGCAAAATACGAACTTGAAAACCCTATCAATCTGATAGTTGCGCAGAATAAAATAGGAAATAAAGTACAAGTTAATAACGAATTCACTGCATTTTATAATTTTCAGGAATTAAAGAAATTTATTTTTGATAGAAAAACTACTATTCACACTTTATCATTTTTTTCCAACCAAAATACAACCAGTTACAATACTACATTCAATAACTCACAAGAACATAATATTAAGATTATATCTCTATTGCAAAATATGCAAATTTTAACTAATAAAATTTCACAAGAAACTAACCCTCATATACGCAATCTTCTAAAACTAAATTATGATACTCTTACAGAGCAACTTGATCAAAAAATAAATTACCTTAAAGTCACTGATAAAGATGTTTGGGTTTGTAGACATATGGCATTTGCTTATATTTTAGACTTTTTTGAAATTGACATTCAAAAAGCAAGCATCTTTTTTTGCTCTGATGAACCAAAACACCTTCATGAACAAATTGACCTTGAACTAACAAAAATTTGTAAGGTTAATGATAATATATATATAAAATTATTTGCTGAAAATTTGACTATAGCAAATTTACTAGCAAGTAAGAATTACCTAAATAGTAAAAATATCTTTTGTTTAGATGATTATATTAATAATGTTTTAAGTCATCTTGACAACTATAGCATAAACACAAAATTATCAGATATAGGCATTCAAATTAAAGATATCTTATCTAGTATAGAACGGAAGGAAACTGATAGTGAGAATGCACAAATATATCATGCCATAGAGATACTCTGTTATTTTTATAAAAGCTTACTTCCTATGTGCAATCATAGTTTCCATACTGGTATGCTTAAGTATGATTTATCATATCATTCTATAAATTCATTTAGCCAATATTTACAACAACAATGCTATAGATTTTATTATAGGTGCCCCGTAAATTATCAAGAAAAATATATACTTGTAACTAAAAATCACATGATGTCATTTAAAATAACACGCAAAGTAGAGACAGTAGAAATATCGTTTTTTGATATTAATCATGGCTTTAGAGAAATAATATTCCACATAACAAATGGAGAATATCATAGAGAAATTAACTTACTAAACTTTATTGATTTACAAGCACTAACAACATATAAAATACTAGAATATGATGATTATAATTTAGCTACTATGTCATGTTATAGGGTAAACAACCTTGATGGTAATTTATAAAATATTAAAAAGAGGGAATTTATAATTCCCTCTCCGTGCCGTAATGAAATTAAGTGTATATACAATATTCTAATTAGCCATTGTGAACACTTTTAGTTAATAAAGTATAATCTACTAAAATCTGACTAGCCTCTTGTAAGTATTCATCTGTTTTATCTTTCTTATTGCTATTTTTTTTATCTAATTCTTTTATATCTTTTAGTAAAGGTTCATCGCGTGCCTTGCATAACTCATTTTCTATCTCTAATCTAGCATCTTCTAGCTCTTTTATATTTTTTTGTCTTGTTGTTTTGTTTAAAGATAATTCTTTAATATCATGATATTTTTTAGTATATTTATTAATACTTTTAGCATAAACAAAGTATGGATCTTGTTTAGCTCTAATATCATGCTGTTGTTGTAATTGGTCTAAATTAATTTGTACTCCATTTCTGCTAGTAAATACTACCGATGATATTTCATCCCAAGGCATGGCATTTGGTATAGTGCTTTCTCCTATTTCGGTTTCATTTATAAACGAGGGAAAAGCTATATCAGGCATAACACCCTTATTTTGCGTGCTCTTTCCTGTTATCCGATAAAATTTAGCTGATGTATACTTTATTTGTCCTTTAGTTAATGATTGTATAGCCTGGACAGTACCCTTACCAAAAGTTTGACTGCCAACTATTATTGCTCTACCGTGATCTTGCATAGCACCTGCAAAAATTTCAGATGCAGATGCACTAGCACGATCAACCATAACTAGTAGTGGACCATCATATACAATTGTAGATTCAGTATCACCATAGACTTCTACTTTCATGTTTTGTTTAGCATCGATATATCTTACTTGCACACTCGGTTCTCTACCGACAAATAATCCAACTAACTCATTTACTTCTTGTAATGCCCCGCCACTATTTTTACGTAAATCAATAATTAAGCCATCAATGCCATCTTTAGTTAATTTACCTATTAATTTCTTTACATCTCTAGTAGTGCTTTTATAATTTTTATTGCCCGATAAAGCTTGTTTAAAATCCATATAAAAAGTTGGAATAGCAATAACGCCCACATTGTATTTTTTCTTAGTATCTGCTTGTGTTATTTCTATAACTTCACTTCGTGCTTCTTGATCTTCTAATTTAACAGTATCTCTTATAATGGTATAAATTTTACTACTGCCATTTTTGCTATCCGATGGTATTACTTCTAACCTGACAGCTGTGTTTTTTTTACCACGTATTTTTTTTACTGCATCATCTAAACGCACGGAAATAATATCTTCTAAAGCACCTTTTTTCCCTTGTCCGACTGATACGATTCTATCACCTGGCTTTAACTGCCCAGCTTTTTCTGCTGGACCACCAGCTACTATGCTAGCTACTTTTACATAATCATCTTCTATTGTAAGTGCAGCTCCTATGCCTTCAAGCGATAAACTCATATTAATATTAAAGTTTTCTGCATCTTGTGGAGAAAAATATTGAGTATGAGGATCATATAATGTAGTAAACGTATTTACAAAATTAAAAAAGACATCTTCCGATTTATTAAGAGCCATACGTTTCAACATATTGCTATATCTATAGTTTAATTTTTTTACAATTTTAGCATTACTAGTATTATTAAGCTGTGAAGATAATACATTATTATGGAATTCATCGAGCCACCTTTGTTCTTGTTCCTGTTTAGTTGCAAACCAATTTTCATCTTTACGATCAATAAGTAATGTTTTATCGGTATCGAACTGTATGTCATCTAGATTATGCTTTAATTGTTCTTGCATAAAATTAATGTGTTCTTTCAGACGTTGTGTATATCGATTAAATATCAAAAAAGACGGTTCTAAATCGCCTTCTACTAAAGAATTAAGAAAGGTATCCTTATATTTTGTAAATTCATCTATATCATCTTGAATAAAAAATATTTTATTTCCATCTAACCTCTTAAGATAGCTATCGAATAACTTTTCTGAGTTAATTTTAGATTTATCAAACTTAAGGTAATGATTTGCTAGTAAATATTCATATATTTCTTTACCTAATTTTTTTTGATATTCCTGCGAGGCCAAATCCTTAATAACAGGTATCTTTTTAGGGCGTACTTTAGAGTTTAATAAATGATATGAAAATATTATCACTATTAAAGATACAATTGCTATGAAAAGTAACTTTTTAATTAATCTGTTTTGCATTAACCAGAACTCCTGCCTAGTTGCACTTTTACCATTAATGACTTTTTTAAAACATAGAAAATTTTTACTACGTTCTATTAAACTACTCTTATTTTCTTACTTATAAATATTAATTATACACAACAAATTATGATTAACTAAATTAATTTAGTTAATTAAGAACAGATAAAAGATGATAATCTTAATATTACCCTGCATTGGATATATACTATTTTTAGTTATTCTTTGCTTTTAACCTTACCCATCTGCGGTTTATTAATCGTATTGTTGTTTTATCTGGAATATTTGCCACAAAAACTCGCTTTAAAGTATCGTCAGAAATAAAAATATCCTCATTATTAACAAACTCTTTATTTAAATATTTAAAAGAACCGTTATTAGCATGAGCAAATTTAGTTTCACTACTGATATCAGCCATTACTTTAGGATCTAACAAATAGTTTATTAAACAATAAGCTTTATCTTGATTTTTAGATTTTTTAGGGATAGCAAGCATATCTACCCACATCAAGGCTCCTTCTTTAGGTATAGAGTATAGTATATTACTGCTGTTTACCGATCTTATTTTAGAAATCTGAATATCACCAGACCACCCGATAGCAAGACAGATATCACCATTAGCGAGTTCATTAACTAATCTAGTAGAATTAAAATATGCTATATAAGGACGTATAGTTTCTAGTTTATCAAATGCCGCCTCGTAATCAGCTAGTTTAGGGTTTGTGATTCCCATATAAACTAATAAAGAGCCAATAATTTCGTTAGGATCATCGATAAAAGCTACACCATATTTAGCAAGCTTTTTTATATTAGCTAATTCAAAAACTAATGCCCAACTATTTGTAGGGGCTTCTGCACCTAAAGCTTGTTCTATTAATTGCTTATTATAGCCTATACCTGTTGTACCCCACAAATATGGTATTCCATAATCTAAACTATTACCATGCATACTTGCGTCTATTTTTTCAACAATACGCTGATCGACATATTTTATATTAGGTAGTTTACTAGGATCTAGCTTGAGAAACATTCCTATTTTGCAAAGCATTATAAAGAAATTTTGTGATGGCGTTACTAGATCTGCTCCACTTTGACCTGATAATAACTTTGCCTCTAGCACTTCATTGCTATCAACAACACTGTATAAAGTTTTGATATTATACTGTTTTTCAAAATTTACTAATGTATTCTTTCCAGTAAAATCTACCCAATTAATCCAACTTATTTTAGATGATTTATTGTAGTTAGTAGAGTATTTAACATTTTCAGAGTGCTCTTGTGCTTTAGCAAAAATAGCACTAAACGAAAAAAGTATAATAAAAAATATATGATTTTTTATTTTGTACATAATTATTGCCTAAATATTGTAATAAAAAGTTATGTGCATACATTTAAGTTAGCAGTATTTTTTTTATAAATTAAGAAAAGTAATATGCCTTCAACTAGAAGGCATATTAAAAAATAAAAACAATGTAAGCTGTATACACATAGCAGTTGGAAATGCGAGTTTTCAGCAAGTGATTATAAGTTTTTA
>CAKMZJ010000101.1 GCA_929200395.1 Candidatus Gorgonimonas eunicellae
GTTAAAATTATAATAGCTAACGCCATTTGCATAAAGGTTGTTATTTTTCCTAATAGTTTAGGTGTTATTTTTGCAAATAAAAATATTTTTCTATATACAAAAATAAAAGTTAACATCAGGCAATCTTTGCCTACTATTATTATAGTAAACCAAACTGGAACCATGCTTGATTTCAGTAAAGATAAATAACAAGAAATTAGCAAGAATTTATCTGCTAGCGGATCTATAGTTGCGCCTATGTGTGTCTCCCATAAAAATTTTCTTGCTAAAAAACCATCGAAAAAATCGGTTAAAATAGCTATTGATAGCAAAATAGTGGAGTAATAATAATTATTGTTTAAAATATTAATACTTATAGGAACAGCAAGAAAAAATCTAATTAATGTCAAAGTGTTTGGCAAGTTCTTGAGCATAGTAGATAAACTATATAAATTCCTAGGGTTAATACACCTAACTAATAAATTAACAGCTAAATTAAATTTAAGGCAATTTATTTGGAACTTGCCTCAATATAATAATATAATAGATTTTTACCTTTACGTAAAAAGATATTAACTTGGTAGAAGTTTTTTTGTGTAAAATTATAGTTTTTGGGGATCGTATATATAGATGGCAGTTTGGAATACTAGTTTTTATCTACCACCTGTATATTTAGCAAATAAAATACTCTGTATTTGCTGTTAACAATAAACTGCTAAAAGCGACTGTTTACTATTAAATAGAATAGAGATAACTTGCTAAAATGAGGCTTAAGTCAATAAAATTATCGGGGTTTAAATCTTTTGTAGACCCAACAATGATAAAATTTCCTTCAAACATGTGTGCAGTTGTTGGCCCTAATGGTTGCGGAAAATCTAATGTAATAGATGCAGTACGTTGGGTTATGGGAGAATCTTCAGCAAAATATTTGCGTGGAGAATCGATGACCGATGTTATTTTTAAAGGATCCAAACAACGCAAGCCTGCTAATCAGACTTCAGTAGAGTTATTATTCGATAACCAAGAAAAAAAGTTAGCTGGTGAATATTCTGCATATGATGAAATTAGTATTAAGCGTACGTTAACAACAGATGCTAAAAATAGTTATTTTCTAAATGGCACTAAATGTAGACGTAAAGATATAATGGATATCTTTTTAGGTACCGGGTTAGGACCGAGAAGCTATGCTATTATTTCACAAGGCATGATCTCTAACTTAATAGAATCTAAGCCAGAAGAATTACGAGCATTTATTGAAGAAGCCGCAGGTATTTCTAAATATAAAGAAAGACGACGAGAAACAGCCAATAGAATACGCAGAACCACAGAAAACCTTGAAAGACTTGCAGATTTACGTCAAGAGCTAGAAAGGCAGTTAAACAATTTATTTAATCAAGCACAAACCGCAGAAAAATATAAAACTCTTAAAAATAATCAACGACTAAAAAAAGCAGACTTACAAGCATTAAAATGGCAGCAAATTAATGGCGATTCGCAATCGCAACATTTAGCTATTTCTAAGTTAGAAGAAAATTTAGAACAAGTAAATGCAAGGAGTCAGTCTATCAGCGGATCTATCGAAACCGACCGCAATTTACAACAAGAGTTGTCTGTGGTTTATCAGCAGCAGCAAGATTTGTTTTATCAGATGTGCAGCTCTATAGCGACATTAGAGCAAAAAATAACTCATAGAGATAGCCGTTTACGTGAGCTTTCTAGCGAGTTAGATCAAATTGCTAGTAACTGGGATAACGCTAAGCAACAGCTAAACACAGATAACCTAGAGCTTGAACAGTTAATACAGCAAGAGCAACAATTATTGCCCGATTGCGAAATGCATCAACAAGTATACGAGCAGGCAAAAGCAACTTTAGAGCAACTAGAAGCTCAGCAAAATAAATTTCATATTAAATGGGAAGCTTTCCATCAGCAATTAAGCGCACAGCAAATAGTAGAGTTAGAGCAAGCTAAAGTTGAGCATTCTGAACAAATATTATCTAGGTTGCATCAAAGAAAACAAAAAATAACCCAAGAGTTATCGGTAATCAATTGTAAAGATACCCAAGAGTTAGATTCCATCGAGTATAAATTAACTGAAGTCGAATTACAGCTAGATAACATCAGCGACGAATACAATCAAACTAATGAAAATTTACAGCAACAACGTAATGATATCAACCAAATAGCAGAGCAACTAGTAACGCTAAATTCAGCTTTAAGTAAAAAGCAGGGAAAGCTAGCTTCGTTAGAAGCATTACAGCAATCCTCTATAGCTGAAGATAGCGCGGTTTCTAGTTGGATAACCGCAAATAAATTAGATTCTTGCAGTAAGTTAGTAGATGAAATCAGCATTGAAAATGGCTGGGAGTTAGCTCTTGAGGCGATACTAGGCAACGACTTGCAAGCTATTTGTGTTAATTTTACTCCAGAGGTAATTAACGCCATAACCGAGTTGCAGCAAGGTGTTGTAACTATGGTAGCAGCAGACAGTAGTTGTGCTATTGACAATAACAGTTTAAAGTTAACTTTATTAATTAGCAGAATAACTCAAGGTAAGGAGTTAGCTAGTAGCTTGCTAACTAATGTTTATAGCGTTGATTGTTTATCTGAGGCTTTAACTGTTCGCAATAACTTACAAGCAAACGAGGTAATAGTAACTAAAGAAGGTGTTATAGTAGCTAAAAATTGGGTCAAAGTCAGAAAGGCATTTGTCGATGGTGGCTCTGTGTTATCAAGAAAACTAGAATTAGAACAATTAGAAGAGCAAATTGCAAGCGATCAAGAGGTTATAGATGAAGCACGAGAGCAACAGTTAAATATGCAACAACAGTTGCTTGACTACGAAAGCTTACGTGAGCAACAGCAAGTACAACGTGATGAAATCCAGCAACAAAAATTAGATTTAGTTACCCAAATAGAGCATTTAACAGCCAAGGGTAAAACCGCACAAGATCTATATAATAGGCTGAACACCGATTTAGCAGAAATAAATTCTCAATATGAACAAGAAAAAGAAATTATTAATGAATCTAGAGAAAAGCTACAACATGGTCTAGATAACATGGAGACTAGCCAACAACACAAATTAGAGTTGCAACAAGAAAAAGATCAACTAACTAATAAGTTATTAGAAGCTAGAAGTAGCTACGATGCATCTAAAGAAGAATCACATAAAAATGAACTACAGTTACAGCTTATTAATAGTAAAATTTCAGCACTACGTACCGCAATAACCAGAATAAGCAAACAGGCTACTGATTTACGTATTAAAAAAGAAGCAATTCAGAAATCGTTGTTGCAAACGCATGATCCAGATAACAACTCTCAAGAAGAATTAGAGTTAATGTTAGCAAGAAAAATAACTGAAGAACAAAAAATGCATGAAGTTAAACAACAACTTGAGCAAGTAGAAACTAAAATTAATGCAGATAACCAGTTAATAGAAGAGGCTAGAAATAGTGCTGAGCTTATTAGAGGTCAGCTCGAGCAACTGCGTGTGCAGCATCGAGAATTATATGTGCGTGCCAAAGCTATAGAGGATCAACTTCGAGAAGATGGCTTTAATTTACAGGCAGTTTGTAATAATCTAAAAGAAAACGACACTGTAGATGAATGTGAGCAACAGCTACAACAAATAACTGAAAAACTAGATAAACTAGGCTTAGTTAATTTAGCTGCCATAGATGAGTATGAGGTGCAATCAAAACGTAAGCAGCATCTAGACAGCCAGAATGACGATTTACAAGCGGCTTTAGATATTTTAGATTCAGTAATTAAAAGAATAGACAAAGAAACTAAACAACGCTTTAGAGCTACTTTTGATCAAATAAATTATGGTTTGGGGTATTTATTTCCTAAGGTGTTTGCTGGTGGTCAGGCTTATTTGCAATTAAGCGAAGATGACTTGTTAACATCGGGGGTTACTATCATGGCACAGCCACCAGGTAAAAAAAATAGCACAATACATTTGTTGTCTGGGGGTGAAAAAGCACTAACAGCAATTGCTTTAGTGTTTGCTATTTTTCAGCTTAATCCATCGCCTTTTTGTATGCTAGATGAAGTAGATGCACCTTTAGATGATAGCAATGTAGGTAGATATGCTAATATGGTTGCGGAAATGAGTAAGCAGGTACAGTTTATATATATTACTCATAATAAAATAGCTATGCAGCAGGCAAATGAATTAATTGGAGTTACTATGTATGAACCAGGGGTATCTCGCCCTGTGGCTGTTAATATAGAGCAAGCAACTGTAATGGCAGAAGTTTAATCAATGTTATGCATTTAAAATAACATAACTAGCTATACGGCTTGCTATGCCAATTGTTATAATAAGTAGTGTTAACCAAAAAAACAGCACCCATGGGCGAAAATTTTTTCTTGGGGTTACTGATTCATAGCTAATGTATTCGTCTACTAGTTTTTGGTCTTCTTTATTAAGCTTTGTGTGTTTCATTTTTACTCCATATTATTTAGTTAAAATTTTAATAAAAATATAGGTTATACGTAAATATGTGTATAATATATTGTTTGATTTTAGAATATGCGTTTACATAGTACTTATATCTCATTTTTTTTTATAATTATTTTAATGGTATTACTTGTTTTTGTATTTAACCCTAATACACAAAATCATACGCTACATACTAAACAATTGACAAAAATAAATATTTTAGGGATATTTAATTATACTACAAAAGAGGAAATACAACACATATTAGAAGAAATTTTTAAAAAATATGAGCATGTTGCAATAATAAAACTACATAACACGTTAACTGAAAAGTTACTTTTTATAGATAGCATAGAGATTACAATCCAAAAAGATGAATTATCTATTTATATGGAAGAGATATATCCTATTGCAATCATTAATGATAAAAAGTTTTTAACTAATACAGGGGTTGTCGTTGATTATGAGTTTGTTATACCTCAATCTAATCTACCTACATTATATTGCGATGAGACTAAAATTCAACAAATTATATTCTTATATTTAACCATGAATCATATATTTAAAGGCTTAAGTTTTAAAATAAAATCATTAAAAGTTGATAGTTTTTCTGGCTGTAATTTTATTATAGAAGATGTTGAGGTTAAAATTAGTTATAAAAATATGATCGAAGATATAAAACAGTTTATCATGCTATATAATACCAAATTAATAGGTGTTTGGTCTAATGTAAAAAAAGTAGATATGAGGCATTTAAATGGTGGTTCTGTACTATGGAATAACAATTTCTATTTAAGATAATTCATTTACATTTAATACCTGTATAAGGTATTGATATTTTTAAGGTTGATACCATGACCTCTACAGAAATTGGAAGCATGATTGTTGGATTGGATATTGGCACATCAAAAGTAGTAGCTATAGTCGGTGAAATAGACCGTAACGGCTTGATAAAAATAATTGGAATTGGCTCTTATATATCAACTGGACTAAAGCGTGGAATGGTTATAAATATAGAAGCAACCATTCATGCTATACAGCAAGCAATTAAAGAAGCAGAACTAATGGCAGGATGTAAAATATATTCTGTGCATGTAGGTATTGCAGGTAGTCATGTAAAGAGTTTAAATTCTAATGGTATAGTTGCTATTAAAGATAGAAATGTTAGCAGAGAAGATGTAGCTCGTGTTATAGATGCCGCAAAAGCTGTAGCTATGCCAGCAGATCAAAAACTATTGCATACTATTGCACAAGAATTTGTTATAGATGATCAAGATGATATTAAGCACCCAATAGGTATGTCTGGAGTTAGGCTAGAAGCTAAAGTTCATTTGGTTACTTGTGCGATAAATGCAGAGCAAAATATAAGAACATGTATTAATAGTTGTAATTTACAAGTAGATGATATAGCTCTTGAGCAATTAGCATCTAGTCAATCTGTGCTTTCCGAAGATGAAAAACAGCTTGGTGTGTGTTTGGTTGATATTGGAGGAGGCACCACCGATATTGCAATTTTTACTGGAGGAACTATACGCTATACTAGTATGATACCGGTAGCTGGAAATCATGTTACTAATGATATATCTTTAGCGTTTCATACTCCTACAAGATACGCAGAAGAACTAAAAATAAAGTATGCTTGTGCAACTAAAGATTTAGTTGGTAAAGATCAATCTATTAAGGTTTCATATGTTGGCGATCGGCCACCTAAGCAGTTTTCTAGACACTGGCTAGCAGAAATAGTCGAAGCTAGATACGAAGAAATATTTAGATTAATCAAATATGAAATACATAGTAGTGGTTTTAAAGATAGCATTCCAGCAGGTGTTGTAATTACTGGTGGAACTTCAAAAATAGAAGGTGCCATCAATTTAGCCGAAAAAATTTTTGGTACCCCTGTTCGTTTAGGAATTCCAAAATATATTTCTGGGTTTGTTGATGTTGTCAGTAGCCCAATTTATTCTACAGGAGTTGGCTTATTGTTATATGCTCAAAAAAAGCAAAAATACGGTTTAGCATTAAAGAAGAATATAACCAAAAAAATAAGTGTTTCTAGACGCATAACAAAATGGTTTCAAGGTAATTTTTAATTCAAATTTAGTTTGTGTTTTATTACCAATGTGTTTGTAATTGTTTAAGAGACTAATGATATTCTAGTTTAAACCGCAATTTTTCAGTAGAAGGCGTATAATAATACTAAAATTAAATAATGAGGGTGTTGTTAAAAATACATTAGATGATTTGTAAAAATCGAGTGAAAAAATATTTTCCCTCAAAGCACAATATATAAATAAATTTAATTCCAGAAAAATCGCTAGGATGTCGGCTTTATATATCTTCTATTTGAGGGTGTATACATTTAGATTGATACTTATTAATTTAGTATCGCTAAAAGTTATTAAGTATAATTAATAAACTAAAAATTACTTTTTGAAGCCGAAGTTTTAAAGTATAAGATGTATGACTAATATTTTATCTCTCATTTGTTATTTTTATTGAGAATTAAAATTACGATGTTTTAATTGTATACACGTGGTAGTTGAAGATGTAGATTTTCAGCAAGTGATTATAAGTTTTTAGCTAAGGCAATGTTTCGCAGGTTTAGTGTCGACTAAATCAAGAAATATTAACGCAGAATAAAAGCTTAGAAGCCTTGCCCTTCGGGCTATTAAAAAAAGCTACTTAATTGTTAAAATACTTTGAAATGCGCTTGCATTCCTGCAGTATTCTGCCTCGAATTAGACCTTTTATTTAGCCCTGAAACCTAGAGTCTTCATCTATTAGGTGTATAAGTCGTATGTTTTTATTTATTGCGAAAAGGAGATGATTAATGTTTAAATTAGTAGATGACGAACCCCAAGAAGCAGTAATTAAGGTTATTGGTGTTGGTGGTGGGGGTGGCAATGCAGTATGCCACATGTTAAATAGTATGTTAACCGATGTAGAATTTATCTGTGCCAATACCGATGCTCAAGCATTAAAAAAACAGCACGAGAAAGCACACAAACATTTGCAATTAGGAGAATCAATTACTCGAGGTCTTGGTGCAGGGTCTAATCCTGAAGTTGGCAGACAAGCTGCAATTGAAGATAAAGAAAAAATATTAGAATCTTTAAAGGGTGCAGATATGGTATTTATTGCTGCCGGAATGGGTGGCGGTACTGGCACAGGAGCAGCACCTGTTGTAGCTGAAATAGCAAAAGAAATGGGAGCTTTAACTGTAGCGGTGGTTACCAAACCTTTTGGTTTTGAAGGCAGTAGACGTATGCGTGTAGCGGAAGAGGGGTTAAACGAACTACAAAAAAGTGTTGATTCTTTAATAACAATACCTAATGAAAAACTAATGCCAGTTTTAGGATCAGACGCCAGTTTGCTTACAGCATTTAGTACAGCTAACGATGTTTTGCTTGGAGCGGTTCAAGGGATATCAGAGCTGATAACAAGAGATGGCTTAATAAATGTTGACTTTGCAGATGTCAGAACAGTAATGTCAGAAATGGGCATGGCGATGATGGGCACAGGTACAGCTACTGGGTCGAATAGAGCTGTAGAAGCAGCAGAAAAAGCAATTAAAAGTCAGTTGCTTGAAGATGTAGATTTAGAAGGTGCAAAAGGCGTGCTAGTTAATATTTCTGCTGGAGCTGATTTTACTGTTGGAGAATATAATAGCGTAGGAGAAGTTGTTGGACAGTTTGCTTCTAACGATGCAATGGTTGTTATTGGTACGGTTATAGATCCAGAGTTATCTGATGAATTGCGTGTTACTGTAGTTGCTACAGGAATAAGCCCTATGAAAGATAGCTCAATAAAAAAACCTGCTGGCTTAGAGCAAGATTTAGAAGACGGTAGCTTAAACTTTAAGAACTTAGATATTCCTGCTGTGGTTAGAAAAAATCAATCAACACCAGAAGCTAGTGTCACCGAAAAAGTAGATAGAGTATATTCTTTAGATAACAAAGAAAATGCAAGCTATTTAGATATACCAGCTTTTTTGCGTAGACAAACAGAAAGTTAGTATTAATTAAAAACCTAAAAGTTGAGGCTTTTAGGTGTTATCATGAGTTGGTATTTATCAAAAAATATAGCATTTCCAGTTGCCATGTGTATCTAA
>CAKMZJ010000102.1 GCA_929200395.1 Candidatus Gorgonimonas eunicellae
ATAAAAACTGCTGATGATTTTTTTACTATATCATTGCTGAATTTATGTAGTATATTTTGATTTTTGCGTGAATAGATTTTACACGGTGTTTGTTTTGGTTTCATGTAAGTATTATACTGTTTTTGCACTGTAAAAAAAAAGACTTTGTGGCTATCCATCTCCCACCAAGCCTACGGCTATGGAAGGAGAATTCCGCCACGTTCGTTAAATTTTGCAGAATAGTTTTATAAAAATTTGCATTCAGATAAAACACATTACTACCTATCTTAGCTTTATCTAAAAATAATATTTTATTTTTTTGTTTTATAGGCTAACAAAATAAGAGTATAAATTGAATTTTATTCTTAGATATTTACAATACAAGAAACTAATTAATATAATAAAAACTTATTGGAATATAATAAATAATGCTATTAATAATAAAACTAATAAAAATGCATAATCTTTTTTTCTTGCTGTATTTATTTGTCCTACAAACAGCCATAGCAAATAATGAAGCTGCAATATCTAGTCAAGTTGCTCCGTATAAAATAACGAACACACCTATCATAAAATTACTAAAAGCTATTAATAATGTATCTGAATATACTATGTCCCACCTAGATTATTTTGCAGATGAATGTAGATGCATAGTGATCAATCAAGCTCCATTTTTTTCTATATTAATAGCTAATTATTTTCTAGCTTCATATCTTGATGTAGAAAACTCTGAAGCACTGCTACACTCTGCTTTTACATTGCTATCTGTAAGTTTATTTTATTCATGGTGCTACACTATAATGACACCAAAGGAGTTGATGCGACGTACTTCTATACTTTTTTATGGATTTTATAAATATATTTTTCCAATATACAGTCTCGCTATGATATACGATTCTTATACAACTAAACTCGGAACAAATGGCTATATACCAACTTTTTTATTCTCTCTAGCTACATTAGGCGCATTTATATTCTCAAATGATAACGATGACCCTTTTACAGAAAATATTCCATCTCTCGTAATTAATAATTATTTACCTGTTACACCTAAAATGAGGATAATAAAAACAACTATTATTCCTCCAAATACAAAAAATGATATATTTGTATATACAGGACCGTTAAAGTCACATGACAAAGATAACCCGATGTCTTTACTTTATAAATGGACCGCATTACATACAGATGATATCTCTTTAGCCTTGCTTAGTAGCGTAGTAATTAATAATGCTTTGAAAATACCAGAAATAGATGAAATCTATAAAATTCATGAAACCACAATAAATTTAGCAAACAATAAAATTAAAAAAGAAGATATAACTAACAATAATGTATCTATTCATCCTTTTTATGACAACCCACTTTTTTTAGAACATTGTTTACAAATAAGTAGCCTAAATGAAAAATGTCAAAGCTATAAGGCTAATATCATAGCTGACGACAAAACACTTGTATTAACTCATAAAGACCTCAAGTTAAATTTTATTACGCTAAAAGTTGCAAATATTGATAGTAATGCTTTAATAAATCTACTTAACTTGCATAAATCAATAATTGTAGAGACAAATAAGTTAAGCTATACTGCATGTAAAACTATTACTAGTAATGAATATCGATATTTTAGCGTTCTTAAAAATAAAGATATATATTATTTCTTTTTTAGTCTAAATGCACAAAATAAAAATAATTTTGACCTTAAAACAGTTAGTAATCTTTTAAAACTCTCACTATGGAGTTTATTATCTGGCGTTAACTGCTTTAAGATTAACAATTGCTTAATCATTAAAACCAATGATATTAGTAGCTTAAAAGAAATATTAATAAATGCCATAAAAGCAATATCTTATACCACATGTGTAACGCATGTTTATACTATATTGTCAGAAAAAAACATGAAAAAAAAATATTCTTTAATAAAAAAATAACAGATAGTAGTTAATTAAAATCAATAGCAACAATAAAAATTAAAATCCACCTAATGTTAAACAGAAGATTATGAATATTAATACAATCTCAATACCAAAATATGCTGTTGAATATGGAAGCAAACTTATTTATGATTCCCATTCAATTTTGCCTATTGGTGATAAAATTAATAAGGATATTTATGTAGAGCCCCAATGTTACAATGATAGATATAGAATTTTTATCGTTGATACGGACAAACCATTATTAACTAAACTACAACTTAGCTCTAACTATCATAATAAAGGTGCTAATCAAATACTTTGCTTTATAGGACATGAAGATTTAAAAGATAAAAAAATTGTACTTGTGAATCAGAATGATAATATTTATATGCAGAAATTAGTAATAAAATATCATCAAAAAAGATTTAATATTACTACATTAATAGAATGTAATAGTGGTCATAATCATAAAGAAAATAAGCTGTTTGAAGAAATAAAACATCAACCAGAACATATGTTTTATCCACTTATTAAAAAATATATGCCTTACGATTTACTACAACAACATGGATTAATTCCAACCTGTACAAAAATTGTGTGTGCGAGTTGTGATATTACAATACCATACAATTCCTTAAATAGTGAAACAGCGGACCCTCAATCGATATTAAACATAAGTGCAAAACACCATAAAAATAAAAATAGAATATCAAAGGATATACTGGATGATGATATTATGTATTATTGTAGCGACAAAACAGAATATTCAGAATTAATACAACTACAGAATAACAATGATGATGCTCCACTAACACATTACCATGCACTAAACTCAATAGCTTCTCATGATTTTAATGAAGATACACCTTTAGCAGAATTATGCGATATGTCTTCTATTTATTTTTTTCTA
Source organism: Candidatus Gorgonimonas eunicellae (assembly GCA_929200395.1). Lineage (GTDB taxonomy): Bacteria > Pseudomonadota > Gammaproteobacteria > Pseudomonadales > Endozoicomonadaceae > CAKMZJ01. Next base: position 2,803 of record CAKMZJ010000102.1, read on the forward strand.
AAATATCCACAAGAAAATATACTAGGAGATGCTGTAATTATAAAATATGCTAATCCTCTATGCAAAGACTTAGCAACAGATTTACTAGCTGTAAACTATATCAATGAAAAAAATAATTTGTTTAAGACTGGAATGTACTTAGACTCAATTGCTAGATTTATATGCTCGCACTCACAATATTTAAAGACTAAAGAACAACAACTTAATAAAGCTCTAGAATTACTTGAACTTTTTCTTGGTAGTTTACAAGAAAATGGGCTAAGCCATGGGTTATTATCTATTTTATTTCAAGATAAAGACTTAGATCAAACTCAGGATATAAAACTAACCGATTCATCTTCATCAAGGAAGATTGATAACTTTAAGCGACTATTTAGCTATGTTGAAACTATAAATCAATTATATTTATTTCCGCTGTTAGAAATAATTATTCAACTTATGGCTGATCTTAATCTTCAAGAAAACCCAAATTCAGATTTTATTAAACGCTTATTACCATTACTACAAACAATTTATATTTTTCCAACAACACTAAAAAATAGTGATGATGCTACAACAGAACAACATAAGATGCTACTAAAAGCTATTACACAGGCTAACAATATGATTACATAATCATTCAACTTAAAGGTGTATACAGCTTTAGATAAAAAGTGTATATTAGACATCTCAACAATTATTTAATGAGATTGAAGATGAGCACAACATCGCATGAAGCTGTAATATCTTATAACCAGCTTAAAGAAAAATTTACTACGGTATATTATAAACTCGATATTTCTCAGCTACATGGTTATCTGAGTGGTTGCATTACTGTTAATAATAATATTAGCTTTGACCAATGCATCGATTATTTATCCGCTTATTACGGACAAGATAAAGCCTTAAAGCATTTAAAATCTGATATTCTTGAACTATACAGTCAAATAATTATATCTTTACAAGACAGCGATTTAACTGCTGAATTATTTATTGCTGATGATAATAACTTGTTGGATATTCAGCTAAAATCTTTAGCCCATTGGTGCCAAGGTTTCATCGATGGATTTTATGATGTTCTAGGTAGTGCAACGACAACATTGCCTGAAAATATTAATAACTCATTGGTTGATATAGCTAAAGTTGCTACTATCAACTATGCTGAATACACCGATTGTAAAGATGATAAAAAAATTCAAGAAGGAGAGCAAAATTTTATTAATGTATGTGAGTTTATGAAACTATCTTGGATTAGCTTGTATTTAGATATGCAAATTTTAGCAAAAGACACTGCAAACAAGCCAACTGCTGAGAATAGTAATGACGCAAAATGATAACTCTAGCAACCAACATTACGATTTAGTTATCATTGGTGCTGGTATGGTAGGAATTACTTTGTTATCTAGTATAATAGCTAAAATTAACAACGCTAATCTTAAAATTGCTATCATTGATAAAAAACCAATAACTACCGATACCACAGCAGATTTAGCTTCAAGTTATCGCACTACTGCTCTTAACTATAACACTAAATGTATTTATGAAGACATTGGGATTTGGGAGTATTTTGCTAGTAGCGCTACTGCAATAAATCAAGTTATTGTAAAAGAAGAATTAAATGCTAGTTGCTGCTTCGATGCCACCAAAGAGCAAGTGCTAGCGTTAGGATATATAGTTCCTCATAGTGAATTACAACAAAAGCTACAATCCCACTTGCTTAAATTAGTTAGAGAAAATAATAACATTACTTTACTAGAGAACCAATCTATAAAAAAACTGCAACACCATGAACATAGTATAGAAATTAATTTCGCAAGTGCAACCGCAAACAAAGTTATAGCTAAATTAGCTGTGATAGCAGATGGCGGCAACTCAACAATAGTTAACCAGTTAGGTATATATTATCAAACTACTGATTACCAGCAAACAGCTATAGTTTGTAAAACTGAGTTAAATCATCCTAACAATAATATTGCTTACGAATATTTCACTAACTCCTCTAGTGCTGCTTTACTACCTTATAAACAAAATAAAGCTGGCATCGTATGGACTGTTGCTAATAGTAACCTTAATTATTTTAAAGAAATGAGCAATGATCATTTTTTAGAAATTTTACAAAATCAATTTGGTAATGAAGTTCAAGTATCGTTTAATTCTATAAGTGATAGATTTTACTATCCAATGAAAATGAACCTTGCTAGTGAACAAGTTGCACCAAATTTAGTGATTTTAGGAAGCTCTGCACATTTTATTCATCCTATTGCTGCTCAAGGATATAATTTATCAGTAAAATGTTGTTCTTTATTAGTAAAAAATATTCAGCTATCGTTACAACAGAATATTAATATAGGTGATTTAACCCAATTATTACAATATAAGCAAGTAGCAATTAAAGAACAACAACCTATTATTTCTTTTTGTGATTATACAGTTAAAGCTTTTTCGTTAAAATCTAAACCGGTAAAATATTTGCGTAGCTTAGCGTTAAAATGTTTAGATAACATTAAACCAGCTAAGTCTTATTTTACTCGTAAAGCTATGGGATTGTAAGACTAATAGGAAACAGCATGAAAATAAAATTACTTTATATAGCTGTAGCGCATTTTTTTTTACAATGTAAATATAATATAATAACTCTAATCAAATATAGAAAATTTAAAAAATTTATTGCAGCTTGGTTGCGACTAAAATGTAGTTACTTGCTATGTTCTGCATATACTTTTAGCAAACTATTTTTAATAAATAATAATTCACAAGATATTTATTTATATGGTGAAACCCCGCTATTGACAATGGACTACATAGCAAAGCAAGCAAATATTACTAGTCGTGACCATGTATATGAAATTGGAGCTGGTGCCGGATTCACCTGTATTTGGCTACATGAAATAATAGGCTGTAAAGTTACAGCTATTGAACAAGTTCCTAAATTTTGTAATATTTTAGTTAAAAATTGTTCAAGGTTAACAAATTTAGAAGTAATATGTAATGATTTTTTATTAGTAGACTATTCTAAAGCTTCGGTAATTTATTTATATGGTTCTAATTTAGATAAAAACACTATTTGTAAGTTAATAGACTTATTATTAACAACTAAAGCAAACACCACAATAATAACCGTAAGCTGGCAATTATTATCTTTTATTGATAGCAATAAATTATTTACCTTAGAAAAAAAACTTGAAGTAAAATACGACTGGGGAACGGCAGACGTGTACATTCAAAAAAAAATATAGCTATATTAATTATTGAATTATTGCTTCTATAATACTTTCATTATTATCTGTTTTTTCGATAAATTCTAGTAAATCTATTATGATATCAGAGATATCATTAGAATATTCTTCTCGCTGCTTTAATATCGATATAACTTCTAGCGCTTGTTTTATCTCTGTTTTGTTGTTCTTATTTATATCTTCTTGTATAACTCCCTTTATAACATTTATTTTTATCGAAAAAACAACGCCATAATTATTATTAAGTATTTTAGACAGAGCATTAAATTTCCTATCCTGAAAACACCTATGGAATACAGTAGATAGATCATCTGTAGTTAAAAAAATATCATAATCAAGCAGTGATATTATTGTTGTCATATTAGTAGCTTTTTGTACTATTTCTGCTAATATCTGTTGCAATAAATCACAAATATTTTCGTGTTTATCTACGGATAAAGAGTCTTCACCTAATAGCTTTTCTAGTATTCTATCTAATTTTAAATTATCTTGTTGCTCAATAATTTGCAGGAATGATTGTTTTAAATAGACACTACTTGTTGCGCAAAAAGAAAATTCTTCAATTATTGCCACTAATTCATTAAAGTTATTTAGTTCAATAGCATTCTGTATTTCATATTTTATGTTAGGATGAATTAGCCTTTCATAAATTGATTTACTAACTTGATCTAAATTCTCTATAGTACAATTACCTTTACACTTTGGGCAATATATTTGCTCATTTAGCCATCGTTTAATACATTTATTATGAAATATATGCAAGCATGGTGTAGCGTTTAATTCATCTGTTAGTCTGTATTTCTCTAAACATATACCACATTCATTATCATTAAATATAAACAATTTTTTATCTTTACTGGATATAGAACCCAAATTATCCATATAACTTCTCTATGTAACTTATTATTAGCATTGTGCATCGTACTTTAGTTTTTATTCTAAAAACAGCTTTTTTAATTTTTCTTGAAAATAGTCTAATTGACTTCCTCCCTCCACTAAGCACAAGTGCTATAGTGGGGGATTCCTTCTGCAAGACGTAGAAGCCCCTACGCAGAAATACAAGAGTATTTCCTTATTCGATACATACTCTACATTTCTGATTGCTACAATGTAGCACGGGTATGCACGGCTTGCTTGATTATGAGTATAGGTTGCGTAATCGCAGTAGGCTGTAAAGCCAAAATAATCCATCTATACTCTCAAAAACAGATTGTAATATACATTATTTGCGGTAAAAGCCAACATTTTTGTGGCTATCCATCGCCACCTAAATCAAAGATTATAGGTGGATAATTTCGCCACGTTCGTTAAACTTTTTAGATTTTTTATAATAAAAAAAGTTCTTTTTATTATAACTTATATTTTGATAACCTATACTATTATATAACTTATGATTGATGTAAATTAATAATAAATAAAACTATTCTCTTATTAATTTTAATTATTTCTACTTTAACTAACTTAGGTATAAAATAATTGTGGATAACAACATCAATAGTATTGGCATAATAGGATCTGGTTACATAGGCGCTCAGTTGTCACTACATTTTGCTACTTTCAATAAAGATATTGTAGTTTTTGAGCCGAGCCAACAAAGTATAGATACCTCTAAAAAAATGCATAATGAAGAACTAGATTCTCGTATAGCTTCAGGAAAAATAACCGCAACAACAAAAGCAAACATATTAAATAATATTACATTCATTGATGATATAACTAAAATACCAACCGACACTAATCTTATTATTGAAGCAGTTCCTGAAGATTTACCCCTGAAACAAAAAGTCTTTGCTAAATTAGAAAAGATTTGTTGCTCTGATACTATTATTGCAACTAACAGCTCTTCTATATCTATATCTAAGATTGAAAAAGTAGTAAAAAATAAGCATACTTTATTAAATATGCACTTTTATCCACCAGTGTGGGACAGGCCTATTGTAGAATTAATGAAAGGTTGTGAAACTAGTAATCATGTTATAAATAAAGTTGTTAAACTAGCTAAACAAACTGATTTGATACCCCTTGTAACTAAAAAAGAGAGTATGGGTTTTATTTTTAATAGAATTTGGCATGCAATTAAAAAAGAAGCTATGCATGTTGCAAATGAAGGTATTGCTACAATTGAAGATGTAGATAGAGCTTGGATGGTTTTGCTTAATTACCCTATTGGTCCATTTGGTCTTATGGATATGGTTGGCCTAGATATCATAAAGGATGTATTTATGTCTTACTATCATGAAACTGGCAAACAAGATGAGTTACCACCAGCAATTTTAACGGAGAAAATTGAACGCGGGGAATTAGGTAGAAAAACAGGCAAAGGTTTTTATAACTACCCTAATCCAGCATTTACAGACCCTAATTGGTTAAAAAATCCAGATATTACTAACGAATTATGATAATAAA
>CAKMZJ010000103.1 GCA_929200395.1 Candidatus Gorgonimonas eunicellae
CTAAGTTAGTTAAAGAAATCCCTGGAGAAAAATGCAAGACTAGAGTTTTTTAGTTAAAGTCAAATAAAAAACTTTTATTCATTATTTTTTATAGTATTATTATGTGCTATTAAAATTAATAGTTAGTAGCATTAAAAGGATTTTAAAGATAATGAAAAAACATAAATTATTGTATATTGTATCAATTTTTATATATACGATTACTGTATCATTCATTACAATGGCTAAAGATTGTAATTTACCTGATATAAAATTAAATAAAGCACAAGAGATAAATTTTTATCTCAACAAGTTAAATTATAATAATTTTTCTACTGTTTATATAGACGATGAAATTATCAACTCACCAAAAAATGTAAATGAAATCGCACAGTTTTTAGAGAATATAAAAACTACAATAATGAGTAAGACAGGAGACTCCTTTGTTTTTAAATATGGTAACGAGTTGCAGCTTAAATTAAAATTGCCTTATTTAGGAAAAGGAGATAATGCCCTTGTATTTAGCATAATTAATGATAATAAAACATCAAATAAAGTATTGAAACTAAATATTTTACGAGGTAACAGAGGACTAGTGGCAGCTCAAAGAGAAGTCAAAAATTATTTTTTTTGGGCTAAATATTCTAAAAATAATTCTTTTAGTTTTGCCGAGTTACACGATTATAGTCATAATGGGCTGTACCATATAAAGGAAAAAAATCAAGGTGTTTCTTTAGCTAAATTTTTGGTCAATAAAGGATTACTTGTTAGAAAAGATAAAAAATATACAGCTAAAGTTTTTACACCAGTAAATAATAATCAAATGCAAGATAAACAAGTTAAAAAAGTTATGGTTGCTTTGTCTGATTTATTACACATAATAACGCAAAATCCTAATAATGCGATTACTATTTCTCCTAATAATATTTTTATTGAATTTAAAGACGTCACAGATTGTATAAAAAAAATAGAATTAATAGAATACGGCAATGCTGTTAAGAGTTTGCGTATTTTTAATGAAATTAAAACTTTCGAGCAATATTTAGATTTTGCTGTATCTAAATTAAATAAAGCTAAAGCAAAGAATATATCCTAAGTATTGTTAAAATCCTAAATTTCTAGTTATTATATATACATCTTTAACTTGAAAATATAGTGTTTTATGAAATCATCAGCAGTATTATTAATTATAAAGTTGCTATAAAGTTTATCTCTGATACAATAAAACTAATAAGATCAGTTTATAAACTTTATTTTGTGTTATTAAAAAATCCTATACTAATAAAAATTAAGCTTTTAAATTTCCTAAATGAACATGATATAAGATTAGTTATTTTAATAGTAATAAGACTACAAATATTTATTATGATTTATCATATGATACAATTTAAATAATTATAATTTTAGCTGTTATACTTTAATTGTTTAATGAAAAAGGTTGTTTTTATTTTGATACCCAAAGAATAATAATAGGTATATTCATGTGATTATCATAAAAGATAATATTTCATTTTAGCCATTTTGAGGAGCCGTAGGATGATGCAACGATTATCAGTTTGTGTTTTTCTTATGTTTGCATCACTTTGGACATGCAACGGTGTTTCTGCATTTAACATGAAAAAAGGCGTGTCGGATGTTAGTAACAGTGTTTACGATTTACACATGACGATGTTTTTTATATGTATTTGTATAGGGGTTATTGTATATGGATTTATGTTTTATGCAATGATAAAACATAGAAAATCTAAAGGTGCTAAAGCTAGTAATTTCCATGAAAATGCATTTATCGAAATAGTATGGACTACTATACCGTTTTTAATATTGATAGCTATATCTATACCAGCGACACATACATTAATAAAAATATATAACCAAGATGATTCTGAAATTGACATTAAAATCACAGCTTACCAATGGAAGTGGCAATATGAATACTTAGGAGAAGGAGTTTCGTTTTTTAGCAATTTACAGACTCCCAAAGAAGAAATTGTTGGAATTCGCAAAAAAAATCCTAATTACCTTTTAGAAGTGGATAATCCATTAATAATACCCGTTGATAAAAAAGTAAGATTCTTAGTAACTTCATCTGATGTAATACATTCTTGGTTTATGCCAGATTTCGCTATAAAAAGAGATGCTATTCCTGGGTTTATTAATGAAATATGGACAAAAGTTAAATATATCGGAACTTATCGTGGTCAATGTGCTGAGCTATGTGGCAAAGACCATGCTTATATGCCAATTGTCGTAGAAGCAAAATCACAACAAGAATTCGATAGCTGGATAAAAAACAAAAAAATTGAGGCTAAAAAAGAACGCGAATTAGCCAGTAAAAAATGGAGCAAACAAGAATTAATGACTAGAGGAGAAGCCACATATAAAAAAATATGTGCTGCTTGTCATCAGCCTAACGGCAAAGGTTCGCCACCTGTTTTTCCAGCACTTGATGGTGCGGCTATAGTAAAAGATAAAGATAAAATAGCACATCATATAGATATTGTAACTCATGGTATAAAAGGCACGGCAATGCAAGCGTTTATCCATCAGTTGAGTCTGGTTGATATAGCAGCTGTTATTACCTATGAGCGTAATGCTTGGGGAAATAAAACAGGAGATGTCATCTATCCGCAGGATATAAATAATTATATTAAAACTGGGAAATATCAGCCACAAAATAAATGATACATTTGTTATAACTCCGTTTAATTATACAGGAGATACCAATGGAAGCTAATACACACCTGCAATCTGAACCGCATGGCCCTCCATCGGGAATTATGCGCTGGATATTAACAACAAATCATAAAGATATAGGTACAATGTATCTAATTTTTAGTCTGATAATGTTTTTTGTTGGTGGCGCAATGTCAATGGTTATTAGAGCAGAGCTATTTCAACCAGGACTGCAAATAGTAGAGCCAGAGTTTTTTAATCAAATGACTACACTGCATGGATTGATTATGGTTTTTGGAGCTATAATGCCAGCTGGTGTAGGCTTAGCCAACTGGATGCTACCTCTGATGATAGGAGCACCAGATATGGCAATGCCTCGTCTTAATAACTGGAGTTTTTGGCTATTACCTTTTGCCGCCATAATGTTGGTTAGTACTTTATTTATGGAAGGCGGTGGTCCTAACTTCGGCTGGACTTTTTATGCCCCACTGTCTACTACATATGCTCCTCCTTCCACTACTTATTTTATTTTTGCTGTGCATATATTAGGAATATCTTCAATTATGGGGGCTATTAATATTATAGCTACCATTTTAAATTTAAGAGCACCTAATTTAACTATGATGAAACTACCTTTATTTGCATGGACTTGGCTAATAACATCATATTTACTAATAGCTGTAATGCCGGTTTTAGCTGGAGCTGTTACTATGATGTTATTTGATATCCATTTTGGTACTAGCTTTTTTAATGCGGCTGGTGGTGGTGACCCTGTGCTCTTCCAGCATATTTTTTGGTTTTTTGGACATCCTGAGGTATATATAATTATACTTCCAGCGTTTGGTATAGTTTCTTCTATAATTCCAACGTTTTCTCGTAAAAGATTATTTGGATATTCTGCAATGGTTTGGGCGACAGCAAGTATAGCGTTTTTGTCACTTATAGTTTGGGCTCATCATATGTTTACTGTTGGCATGCCGTTAACTGGGGAGCTTTTTTTTATGTTAGCTACGATGTTAATTGCTGTTCCTACAGGAGTAAAAGTATTTAATTGGACAGCAACTATGTTTCGTGGCTCTATAAGTTTTGAAACCCCAATGCTGTTTGCCTCTGCTTTTTTGGTGTTATTTACTATGGCTGGATTTTCGGGGTTAATGCTATCTATTGCTCCAGCAAATATGCAATATCATGATACTTATTTTGTAGTTGGGCATTTCCATTATGTATTAGTTCCAGGTGCTTTATTTTCTGTATTTGCTGCTGTGTATTATTGGTTACCTAAATGGACTGGATATATGTATGATGAAATCTTAGGTAAAGTTCATTTTTGGTTATCCTTTATAGGTGTAAATGTTACTTTTTTTCCGATGCATTTTGTTGGTTTAGCCGGAATGCCAAGAAGAATACCAGATTATGCTTTGCAATTTGCTGATTTCAATGCAATATCTTCTGTAGGTGGTTTTTTATTTGGTGTAACTCAACTGTTATTTGTGTTTATTATTATAAAATGTGTAAAAGGTGGTAAAAAAGCAAGTGCCAAATATTGGGATGGTGCACATGGTCTTGAATGGAGTGTTCCGTCACCAGCTCCATACCATACTTTTGTCAGACCTCCAGAAATAGAAGAAGATAAAGATTATTTTTAAATGGATATAATAAGTTAAAAAAATAAAACCTTTATAAGGTGTATAAAATATGCGTGTTACTCCAGCTAAACTAGGATTAATAGCTTTAGCCATGTTTGGTTTTGGTTTTTTAATGGTACCAATATATGATGTTTTTTGCAAAGTTACTGGTCTTAATGGCAAAACAGATGTTAATGCTTATCAATATGATCCTAAAATAGCAGAAATAGACACATCAAGGAAAGTAGAAGTTCAATTTATAACAACTAAAAATGAGGGTATGGAATGGTACTTTGAACCAAGTATCTATAGCATTAAAGTTCATCCTGGAGAAGTTGGAGTTTTAGATTTTATTGCTGAAAATTTAACAGCAAGACGAATTATTGGGCAAGCAATACCTAGTGTTACACCTTTTGAAGTAACAAATTATTTGCATAAAGTGGAGTGCTTTTGTTTTGCTACCCAAGTATTAGGTCCACATGAAAAAATGGTTATGCCTTTGCGTATAATAGTTGATCCTAACTTGCCAAAGCATATAAAGAAATTAACGCTATCTTATACACTATTTGATGTTACTAGTTTTGATGAGAGTATGTAGCTATGAAAAATATGAATGACACAAATGAGGAATACGACTTATATTATGTTCCAGAGCAAAGTAAGTGGCCAATAATAGCATCAATAGCAATATTTTTATTTTTAGCTGGAATAGCGATGATATTAAATGCTCTTAAAATTAACTCAAGCCTGAATACCGGATATATATTTTTAGGGTTAGGATCTATATTGATGTTATGGATGCTATACGGATGGTTTGCTGATGTCGTTCATGAATCCAGATCAGGGTTGTATTCTGGGCAAATGGATAGAACATTCCATTGGGGAATGTTTTGGTTTATTTTTTCAGAAGTTATGCTATTTTTTACTTTTTTTGGTGCTTTATTTTATGTGCGAGTATTGGTGCTTCCAGAATTAGCAGGAATTTCAGAAGAAAGCACCCATGATTTATTATGGTCAAAATTTAATTACCAGTGGCCATTATTAGTAAATCCAGATAACACAACGTTTAAGGGAGCATCAAGTTTTGTTAATCCATTCCATTTGCCATTGTTAAATACTATATTTTTAGTATTATCAAGTGTTACCTTAACTATAGCGCATCATAATTTAAGAGAGCAAAATAGAAGTGCTATTATAAAGTGGTTATTTATAACAATTTTATTAGGCTTTGCTTTTTTAATATGCCAGGTAATGGAATATACCGAAGCCTATAATGAATTAGGGCTAACTCTAAATGCTGGAATATACGGCTCGACTTTCTTTTTGCTAACAGGATTCCATGGCGCTCATGTAACTATAGGTGCAATCATGCTACTAGTTATGTTGTTTCGAGTTAAAAAAGGACATTTTGAAAGTGACAACCACTTTGGTTTTGAAGCTGCTAGTTGGTATTGGCATTTTGTTGATGTCGTGTGGATATGTCTATTTATTTTTGTATATATATTATAAATATGTTAGTAACTACCTAAATAACCAAGGAGCTTGTGGTGTAATAATTCCTAACATCCAAACAAGAGTAATAATTATCATTACTATTATTGAGAATAATACTCTAAATTTTAATGAAGCTAACAATTTATTAGATTGTGATTTATATAAATAAAATAACCCAAACCCTAAACATATAATTATAGCTACAAGAAATATAATAACCATTACTTTAATAAGCATATCATTACCTTAATGAAGTTATGAAAAATATAAATTATTAATGATAGTTTTTTATTTGTTGTTATTTTTTACTTTACTAAGTTTGGCAATATGGCAACGATGCATATTACAATTACAATAAAAATATGAAGAAACAATGTAATCTAGGATATATTAAATACTAGTTTTCAGCAAGTGGCTATAAGTTTTTAGCCAATGTAGTGACAGTATAAAATCTCTTACCCTTGTGGTTGTTAAAAAGGCCTGCTTCATCGTTAAAAAACTTTGAAATGCACTTGCATTCCAGCAGTTTATTTTGAATTAAATCTTTTTACTAATCTCTGAAAAAATGCATCTTCAAGTAAAAGGTGTATAGTTAAAATAATGAATTAATAGATATCTATTTCTGTAAAGTCATTAATAATTTTATCCATTTTCGCTACAGTTAGAATTGATATGTTTTTATTTTTCTTTGTTTGTATCTGTGTTTTGTCTACATCATTATTAACAATAAGCACTGTTGTATTGTCATCATAATGATTGCTAATTTCTTTTGCCCCAAACAAATTAAGAAAATGGATTATCTCATCTTTATTTTCTAACCTTTGAGGTATGGTGACTATTGCGTTATCAAAAAGATCATAGTACGATTTCTTATCTTCTAATTTTGATATTGTTCTACAAGTTAACGCAGTTGTTGCAATAGCAGCTATAGAAGCCCCTACCAATACTATATAACCACTCTGTGATTCTGGATGTCGACCTTCTTGAAATCCTTTAAAGTCTTCTATAAGTGAGTTAGCGACATAAGTTATAAATCCTCCCACAAGAGAGCTAACCACACAAGCTCCAGACCCAAGAAGGTATGTACCCAATATATCATCCTCCTTAGAAGCTATCCCAGATCTTCTATCTGCTGATGCTCCTTCACTACTAGTTAGTTTAGTTTGTGTAGTTGGTTTAGTTTGTGTTGCATATCTATTTCTTATATTAAGTTGAGATTCCATTTGTATTTACTTTCCTTTAAAACAATTTAAATTATGTACTACATGAAAACATGTGTTTTTATCGTATTCAATAGCTAGATCACTGTACATATTTTAAAAAAAATAACAAGTAAATTATATTTTAATTTAAAGGTATAAGCATAAGCGTATCTTTATCCTGTGCTACTTGTCGTTTGCATGTTTTATTTTTAACAACACAGTAAATAGTTATAGTAACTATACATAATATGAACCCACTAGCAACAGATCCAATAATATATTTAATATTATTATTTTTTGTAGATGTATAATCGCCTTTAGTTGTTGATATAGTAGTAGGTTCTTTTGTGGTTGTGAATATAGTAGTAGGTTCTTTTCTAATTATAATTTTTACCTCATATACTAAAGTTTGATTATTTTGGAGTTTATCAATATGTTTAAAAATACCTTGATCTTCTTTCGTGAAATTACAAATATGTATACTCTTAGGAGTAAGGAAAAAGGTTTTATTATTAGCTATTAATTTATGTGGTACACTATATGTAATAATGTTGTCGTCTTTATCAAAGCTAATAAAAGGCATGTCGTTATCATGATCTTCTAAGGTAGCTACAGTCCATTCTGTTTTATCATAGGATGAGTTAGAGTTAGGTAGTATCTGAGGAATGGTACGAAAATTTACAGGCAACATATTTTGGAGGATTTTAGCAATTAATATTAAATTAGAACCTTCAACAACGCTAATTTCTTGTGGTTTTCTATGTTGCATATTAATTTTCCGATAATTTTTTGAATATCCTGGGCATAATTCATCATGTTGTTGACGAGTTTTAGGTTGTATACTAAGTAATTTTTTTATATAAGGTAAATTTTTTAAATCCTGACTATTACATAAATTACCTTCACAATAATCTTCTATAATAGAGCATTGAAGGTTGTCATTTTTATCATATGTATCATAATCTTTAAAATTCAAACACCAAGCCTTATTTGGAAATTTTCTTTTCTTACTATAGTCATAAGCACATCCTGTGAACAGTCTAATATGAGGTTTATTACCTAGATAATTATTCCATATTATGTGCATCCGGCAACCTGTAATACTAGGTTTACATGTTGCTAATCCTTGATGTTTTTTATAAACAATATGTATGTTGCCACCTCTTAAACCTATCGTTCCACTATTATAATAGCATTGCATAGGTTTGGTAATTTTTTCTGTAGTAGTCATAGATGGTATGCTAGTAGTTATATTGGGTATTAAAACATTATTATTTATTTTATTTACACCAACGCTAATATTGCTTTGTATTTTACTATTAGTTATGTTTTTTATAGCTGTAGTATTATAGTTATTTATTGGTGTTGCTG
>CAKMZJ010000104.1 GCA_929200395.1 Candidatus Gorgonimonas eunicellae
ATGCCTTATATCCCGTACCTAAAGGAACGGGTTTTACGGCACTTTTTGATAAAAAAATTAAAACTTTAATCTCCATATGATACTAAGTATGGGGATATCAATTTCTTGCAATTAAAATATTTAACTATTTTATTTTTGAACTTTCTTTTAAAAAATAGCTCCTTATAAATACCATTAATAATACTTAAAAGAAAAATTTGATATGACGCCTGTAACTAACCCTAAAAGTGATACAATTGAATCATATATGCATGAATATATTGATAACCCATCATCTATAAATCAAAGAAAGTACAATATAGAAATTGTAGATAATATAATTGAAAAATTAAAACAAATTAATCACGAAAAAGATTATCGCACTAATCTAGACTTTAATGTTTTAAAACCTAGTTCTCAAGCCTTGAAAAACAACACCTTAGAAGAAGTATCCGTACACATTCTGACAAACAACAACGAAAGTCCTTGTCCTATTTACATAACGCCACGTGAATATATATCCGCATTATTGGCTATTGGAGCAGAAATTACAGCTAAAGCAGAACAAAATCTATTTGATTTTTATACTCAACACATTATAGGTGCAAAAAATTCTATTAATTGTGGCCAAAAACAATACAATATAAAACAAGCAAATGAAGTGCGTGGTTTTTTAAAACCTGGAAGAATATTTCCTGAAATAGAACAAAAACTAGATAACCTAGATAAAAAAATAGACAAGTTACAACAACAAACAACCGACTTACAAAAGCAAGCTAATAGTATTAATAACAAAGCAACACGAATAGAAAATAACCAAAGTCAATGTTGCGTTATTTTATAGCTAATTCTCAATACTTTTTAACACTAAAAGAGTTATTAAACTTATTGAGTATTTTACTATATTTAACAAAGCTAAAAAAAATGGATAAGTTTAATAGGCACATAGCCATTATTATAAGTTCATTGAAGTTATAATAACTACAAAACCATATGGTTGCTACAAATATCAGTAGTGGCAAGCCATAAATTATAGCAACATAGCTAAAAAACAACCAATTAGAAACCGAAATAATTAAATTATCATTTTCTTGCAAGTTTTCATTTGCTATAAAATTAGAGCTATTTAATTTTATATTTTGGCTACATTTTTTTTTCATAGAACAACTCGAACAAGAGCTAGTTGTAGCTATTTCTAGTTGTAAACTCGCAGATGATTTTTTAACTATTCCGGTTGTAGTTAGCATTTAAATAACTTTTAATTTTTTACCTATAGTAGCAAAAGCTTCTATGGCTTTATCTATTTGTTCAATACTATGGGCAGCAGACATTTGGGTTCTGATTCTTGCTTGACCTTTAGGAACCACAGGATAAGAAAAACCAACCACTAAAATACCCAAGCTTAACATTTGTTCTGCAAACTTAGCAGTTAACAGTTCATCGCCTATCATTACAGGAATTATAGCATGATCTTTACCAGCTAGTTTAAACCCTAATGCAGACATTTTATCGCGGAAATATTGAGCATTTTGTTGTAATTTAGTTAATAATTCTGGTTGTTGTTGTAAAATATTCAGTGCTTCTATCGAGGCTCGGGCTATCATTGGTGCTAAGCTGTTAGAAAACAAATAAGGCCTAGATTTATTTCTTAACCAATCAATAATTTCTGCTTTACCAGATACATAACCACCAGAAGCGCCACCTAAGGCTTTGCCTAAAGTTCCAGTAATGATATCAATATTAGATAACCCGTAATGTTCTCCTGTTCCGGCACCAGTTTTACCTAATACTCCTGTAGAATGGCAATCGTCTACCATTAATAAGGCGTTATATTTTTCAGCTAACTTACAAATTTCAGGTAAGTTAGCTATGATGCCATCCATGGAAAACACACCATCGGTAGCTATGATTTTATTGACGCAACCGTCAGCATCTGCTTGTTGTAGGTTACGCTCTAAATCTGTTATATCGTTATTTTTATAGCGATAACGCTTAGCCTTACACAAACGAACCCCATCAATAATACTAGCATGGTTTAGAGAATCGCTAATAATACCATCGTTAGCATCTAGTAGTGTTTCAAATAATCCTGTATTGGCATCAAAACAAGAAGAGTATAAAATAGTATCTTCGGTACCTAAAAATTCAGATAACCGTTTTTCTAAATCTTTATGTACTGTTTGTGTACCACAGATAAACCTAACAGATGCCATACCAAAGCCATATTCATCTATAGCTTGTTTAGCAATTTTAGTTATACGCTGATCATTTGCCAAGCCTAAATAATTATTAGCACATAGATTAATTAAATGTTTGCCTTCTGGAGTGCTAATATCAGTGTGTTGAGCACTGGCAATGACATGTTCAGATTTATATAATCCAGTTTCTTTTAATTGTTTAATATTACTAGCTAGTAATTTATAAATAGGTTTTGTCATCTTAAAATAATTTCCGTTATATAAATGGCAGATGAATAATAAACTAATACTGTGTGCAGTATAACGCTTCACTGTAAAAGTTACAAAATATTATTTAATATAAAGATACTTATAAAAATATTGAAAAATACGTTAAAGATATAGATATCAAAGATATAATCTGATATACTTAGTCTATTATTCTATTAAAGTTATAAACTGTATCAGTTAAGGAGAAAACATGGCAAGAGTTACCGTAGAAGATTGTCTAGACAATGTAGATAACAGATTTGAGTTAGTATTAGTTGCAGCAAAACGAGCTCGCCAATTATCTTTAGGTGGCGTTGAATCCACTGTTGCTCGACCTAACGATAAACCAACAGTTACTGCTTTACGTGAAATATCTATGGGTATTATTACCGGCGAAAATAGAGAAAAAACAAAAAATAGCTAATAGCTACTTTTTTTGTATATACACATGAATGATTAAAAAGCTAAATTTCAAATCTAAATATAAAGACCTAATTCAAAGCAAAATAATATAGAAATGTAATCAGCATTTCAAAGTGTTTTAACGCTGAAGTAGGCCTTTTTTAATAGCCCCAGAAAATAAAGTTTATATGCTTTTATCCTACATGAATATTTCTTGATTTAGTGACACCATACACTTTCTACCTGAAGGTGTATAACCTGCTAAACACTGCCCTAGCTAAAAACTTCTAACCACTTAATGAAAAACTAGCATTTCCAACATATACCAACAAATGTATAGATGAAATTACACAAGGATGTATAAAATGCCTAACAGCATCTTAAGAAAATTATTTTCTCCATTTAAATGTCATACTGCCCAGCAAAAAGAAACTCCAGCTGAGGTAACACAACAGAGATTAACTAAAAATATCAGTTTCGATACTACTACATCGAGAGATACTTTATTGCGATGGGCAACTACAGCCGAGTCATTATGTTATACACAAAAAAAATTAAGTACAAGCGATACATATACAATATATCGAACACCTTCTATCATAAACTCTAAAAAAAATAAACTTTCTACCCAATTGCAAGATTTTCATAAATTACTATCAGTGGCAGAACAGAACCACGATAATTTTACTATTTATTGTATACCAAGCAGGATGGGTATTACTCCTAAAACCAACCCAAATAAACAAATTCTAATACATGAAAGCTTAGATCAATTTAATCAACAAGACTTACTAAACTTAACTTGGTTTTTTGATAAAAAAAATCCAGCTACCCTTAAACCAAGCTCTACTCAAGCTCGCATTAGTATTTGTGGCTCTTCTAAAAACTATAAACAACTTATAGATATACTATCTAATTTAATGCACCCTGATCATGAGTTAAATAAGACAATATTACAAGCTAAGATATTAGGTCCAGGTGTAAGAGACTTCTCTAAAGAAACTGCTATTTTATACCTTGACTATGAAAAATTAAATGATGAATCATTAAGTAAATTACAACAAATACTAAAACCTTTAGATAATAAAAATAGTAAAGGAATTCCATTTTGTATGCATCCACTTACGCATTGTGTAGGATATGGCGAGCAAACTTTTGAATCTATATATAATAATCACAGCTTCGGAAATTCACGGGTGAATATAATACATTTGGCGATAGCTAATAGAGTTAACAATCCTAAGATGTCTTTAGCAGAAACACTTAAAGAAGAATGCTCTAACAATGGTTTAGATCCATCTCATCCAGCTTTTTGTAGTGGTAATTATGATAAATTTCATATTGTGCCTATTTAGAAGGTGTGTATATACACCTTCCTTCTAGCTACTTCCTAACTATCTTCTTGATTTATTGCATTAAATTGTCTACCAAGAGACTTAACAGATGCAATCCAAATAACAAAAAAAATTAACGAAATAGCTGCTATATAAGGAGCTGAAACTGCCAAACTACCAAAAATAACTATTAATATTTGTTGTATTATTGATCCTGTCGATTTTCCGGTAGGATTTCCTATAACATCTACCGCCGCTTTACCTTTGACTTTTGCTTCCTGGTCTAACGGTATATAAGTCATTTCTTTAGTCGGATCAAATAAAGAATACTTAGTCGATTTGCTAAGTATGTTTTGCAAAGCACCTAAAAGAACAATCAAAAATATATAACTAATACCCATACCTCCAAACAGCGAGGCAATGTAACCGTCTTTAGTTAATACCACTGTAAAAAAGCATGCACCTGTAACTAATAAAACTATTGGAGTCATCAAAGCAGCTATAGTCCAGCCAAATCTTCTAATTAAATTATTAGTAACAAATAGCATCATAAACATAGTTAGCACCCCTGTACAGGTAGAAAATAATCCCATAAATTTATTATAATCATTAGGACTAGGATACTGCATACGCAAATGATTCTTCCAAGTTACTTCCACCATATTGATGCATACTCCATATGAAACTACAATGAGAGCAATACATATTAAGTATTTTGAATTAATTATATGAAAAAAACTTTCTTTTATAGATAGCGATAAATGTTTTTTTTCTTCTTTATTAGAAATATTTTTATAAACGACATGTTTATTAATCCACCAAAATATTAGCATAATCAATAAACCACTTATGGTAATAACAGATGTCATGAATTCTAAAGATTGCTGCCATGGATCAATTCCAACTGGAGTATTTTCTCTTACTTTACAAGCAAAATATACAAAAAGACCCGCCGATGGTAATGCTAAATTTCCTATTACTCCAAATAATGCGTAAAACCTTTTAGACTCTTTAACCGTATTAATTTGATTAGCAAATCCCCAAAATAATAAGGATAAACAAACACTACCCCACAATTCAGACATTACATAAAACAGTGTATAGGTCCAGTTACGAATAACTGCTATTAACCCAGCTAAGCCTACCGGTAAATGTTTAGTTAAATAATCAGCTAGTTTTATTAGATGTAATTGTTCTTTATATGGATGAATAATAAAAGTAAAAGAAAAAAAGAAACCAATAAATATAGATATAACTAAATAAAAAAGACCTTGTCTAGTCATATAATTACTCATATAACTATAAAAAATGGTAAAAAAAATTGCAAATGGAACATTAACCCATAGTTTTAAAAATGGAATGATTTCAGCTCCAGAGTTAGAAGCTGTTACTACTAAGGTATCTTTAGTATCTCTCAATACCGTGTAGTTAAAGAGTATAAGATAAAACATCAACATCATGGGAATAACTTTTTTAAGCTCTGCACCATATACAGGCCAAAATCTTTGTCTCCACGTAGTTTTTTGTTTATTAGTTTTCATTTTAGATACTCTGATTAAATAATACCTTATTATAATAAGCAACTAGTTTTTATTTTTAAAATTAGTGCTAATCTGTAAACAAATAACAGCAATTAATAAATTTATTTGTTTACTTTGTTTAATATATATTATTTTCAATCTGGTATTCAATATAAATATTTAAAAGAAGCATTTAACTAGCTAAAGAAACAAAGATTTGTAATAATTAGGGAAGATGTAACTGAAAACAATCAAGTGCCAGTGATAGTAAGGCAACCTATAAATAATAATGTGATAAATTAAACCTTAAAGTAGGTATATATGAAATTATTATCGTTGTTATATATAACAGTACAATTATTTAATCATATTGCATTAACTCAAGAAAACAATAATAGTGTTATATCTCAACTATGGCTTAACTATACTGTCCCTACGGATTATATTAATAAAACAGACATAAAAAATATTTTTTTTACTAACAAAGATAACCTAATTATGTCTATTAACAGTCAACCTGAAAATATAAAAGAGCCATCTTTAGCAAATAATATTTTATTTTTTAATACCACCACTAAAACACCAATTAGTTATATTGATAACCTTCATAAAATAAATGCTATTGATTTTAAAAGCGATAGCAACAAACTAGCT
Organism: Candidatus Gorgonimonas eunicellae; assembly: GCA_929200395.1. Lineage (GTDB taxonomy): Bacteria > Pseudomonadota > Gammaproteobacteria > Pseudomonadales > Endozoicomonadaceae > CAKMZJ01. Next base: position 6,337 of record CAKMZJ010000104.1, read on the forward strand.
TTTATAGATGATCTAACTAATATTTCTATATATCAGTTAGATATTGATAATAATTTTAAAAAATTACAACAAATAACTGCATACTATTATAATGCAATTGATCTTAGTATTAATCATGATTCTAGCATTTTAGCAGTTGCTTATAATAATAAATCATTTGTTTTTTATGATATAAACAAGTCGTTGAATCCTATAACTAGCAAAACTACAAAAGACACACTTATAACAAGTTTAGCTTTCTCGCCTAATAAAGATTTTTTAGTTATTCAGGGTAGATATTTAAAACTAGGAACTGCTTTAAAATCTAAAGCTATTCTTTTTAATGTAAGTGATTATAGCAACCCTAAACAAATAAGAAGCTTCGGTTCTGTATCTATTAGAGATAAGATAATATTAAGCCCAATAAAGCAACTAATAATAACTTATGGATATAGCAAATATACTTGGCCTAATATTCTAGCTTATAATTGGTGGAATATTGATACCATTCAATGGAATCGTGTTTATCAAGATCCTAGTAAAAAAATAATAGATTTCACTGTAGATAAACATAAAAATATATTAGCTTATATTAAGGAAGATAATTATATTTATTTACTAGCTATGGATACAGCTAAAAATTGTATAAATGATTACTTCTACTTTTTTACTAATGATTATGGTGGAAAAAAAATATTAATAAATAAAGCTAGCTCTTTAGTGTTTAATACAAACACTACAAAACTTGCAATTTTAGGAGATAAAAATTTACAAGTTTATATACTGAATATACCCAAAAAAATAAAATTACCTCAGTGGGCTATATGTTCTAATAACACTATGAAGCCCGATACAACACCGATATCTACAAATTCTGCTGTAATTAATCACAGTAGTAATAATCAGTCTCAATCTAGAACATCAGCTATAATTAATAATTTTTATTTAATAGTTGCATCTATATTGTTATTACAAAGTCATCTTTAAAAACACCTTACTATTAACTGACAATACTTGGTGCAGTTAGTAGTCAGGTGTATATGGCTTAGTAGTATATATTATTTATTTTTACAACTTATTTATTATTTATCTATAACACAAGAGTAAATAGCATCAATTGTTTTTTGTGTTAAAAAACCATTAGATATCATACCTTTTACTAAATTAGTAATAGGTGTTAAAGTTTGACTATAATTTATAATTATCTCAAAAAAATTTTTTGCTTCATATATTTTATTTGGTGAAATACCATCTTGAGTTTGTAGAGCTTTTAATGTATTAACTTGTTCGCTCCAGTTAATTTCGGAACAAATAATCCAGGCAATTTTACGTAACACCTCTTGAAATTTTGATCCGTTATTTTTATAACTCTTATACTCTCGGCTAGTTAGCTTTGCATTCCAGCTATCCCAGTTCCATTGAGTCGGATCTTGAGGATTTGCAGACCGTACTGTATCATAAAAACTTGGCTTAACTAGTTTAAGTGGGCTCTTAGCAGTAAGATTATACTGTTCTACCATTCGTTCTATAAGTTCTTTTTGTATTTCCTCTTTGGTAGTGCTGTAGTCAGCACTCCAAGTAGAACATTTTTTTTCTATGACTTTAACTTCTTCTTCTAGTTCATATGCTAGGAATGGAGGAAATGTATATGAAATATTTGATGCTTCCATAATTTACTTAAAACCTTTTATAAGTGATTTATTTATGCAAGTTAATAATAAAAAATATTAACAAATTTAATTAACAACTCCTTAGAGTAAATTTATTTTGTTATGTTCATTTTTTGCATCTATATGAAAATTAGATAAACTTATAAAAATATTTTAGGGAACTTATTTACTAAAAAAAGCTCTATAAAATAGGTTA
>CAKMZJ010000105.1 GCA_929200395.1 Candidatus Gorgonimonas eunicellae
AAAAGTATTATAAATACTTATTTAATATTTTAGCTTTTTTGGTTAAAAAAAATGTTATACCTACTTTGATAAAAAAGATTTAAATTGTTTAAGTTTTCAGTTTTTGGTTACCTACATTTGCAATCATTCATTATATATGCCGAAATATTGTAGGGCAATCTAAATAATCATCTTAGTTTCGATTATTTATCGTAATAACTATAAAACAAATAATTTTTTATTTACAAAAATCAAGGTTTAATCAATGACTAAATCAAATGCTTTTTATGCTCAATCTGGTGGAGTCACTTCTGTTATTAATGTCACCGCATGCGCTGTAATTAATGAATTGCGTAAAAACCAACAACAAATAAAAGATATATACGCAGGAAACAATGGTATTTTAGGGGCATTGAAAGAGGAGTTAATAGATATTTCATGCGAACCCCAAGGTAATATTTTGAAATTAATGCATACCCCAGGAGGAGCCTTTGGATCTTGTCGCTATAAGCTACAAGAAAGCAGCGCTGATTTTGAAAGAATAATTCATGTATTTAAAGCTCATAATATTAGATATTTTTTTTACAATGGCGGTAACGACTCTATGGATACCGCACATAAAATTGCTAAATATAGTAAGCATATAGGTTATGACCTCCAATGCATAGGAATACCTAAAACAATTGACAATGATTTAGCCATAACTGATTGCTGTCCTGGTTTTGGCTCTGCTGCAAAATTTTTAGCGACATCCATGTCTGAAGCCAACCAAGATGTTGCATCTATGTGTGCAACCTCTACTAAAGTATTTGTACTTGAAGTGATGGGGAGGCACGCAGGATGGCTTGCTGCTGCTACAGCCATGGCAACTTTTGATGATAATAGTCCACACCTTATTATTTTTCCTGAAATTTTATTGAATATAGATAAATTTCTGGCTTTATTAGAACAAAAAGTGAAAACTCATGGCTATTGCTGTATAACAATTTCAGAGGGTGCAAAATATGAAACCGGTAATTTCCTATCTGCTTCTACTTCTGTAGTAGATTCATTTGGGCATCAGCAGCTAGGCGGAACAGCCGTAAATATTTGCACATTAATAAAGAAAAACCTAGGATATAAATACCATTACGCCATTAGTGATTACTTACAAAGATCTGCTAGACATATTTCTTCGAAGGTTGATGTCGATCAAGCATACGCGGTAGGAAAATATGCTGTAGAGCTAGCGATGTCTGGAGAGACAGATAAAATGCCAGTTATTATAAGAAAATCTAATATCCCTTATCGATGGGCGATTAAGTCTGCATCTTTAGAAAAAATTGCTAATAAAGAAAAAAAACTTCCAAAGGAATACATAGACAACGATGGTTTTGGAGTTACACAGCAATTTTATGACTATCTGCAACCGCTTATACAAGGCGAGGAAGTACCAATATATAAAAATGGCTTACCAGTATACGCAAAACTGCAAAAAAAATTAGTGGAAAAAAAAGTGAAGATATATACACCTAACATCTGAAGATGTATTTTCTATAGTTTAATAAAAGAATTTAATTTAAAGCACTTATATACACCTTCAGCTAGAAAGTGTATATAAGCTAATAACCACTACAAAAACATATTCAAGCAGAAAAATACTTAGCTTAAATTAGCTGCAGAGTAATCTAATGCTTCTTTATATGAATATATTTTTTCTTGTACATCAGCATCTTTTATTGCTGCTTTTATAGCAAGATTTTGCATTATATCGTTATACATTTTATTTATGTATTTTTTATCAGAGTAAATGGTTTCTAGCGCCTTTTGAGGGTTTTCCATAAACTGAACATAAGATTTTATATAGTCTTGTAGAGTTTTTTCATCTACATTAACTTTATACTTATCAACTAGAGCCATTATGAGCAAACTTCTTTTTATTAAATCCGTTGCTCTTTCTTTAATTGGCGCATCTAAAGCATCTGAACCTTCTTTTAATAACTCAGGTTGCTTTTGTAATAAATTTTGTTTTATCCACTTTGTTTCTTGTGCAATTAAATATGATGGAACTTCTTCAATCTTATTTAATTCGCATAATTTAGACATTATTTCTAGTTCTAATCTTTTCTCAGCTATTTTTTTCGCACTATGAACTAAGTTTGTTTTAACTTCTTTATTGAAATCGTCTTTATTCCCAGAAGCAATGCCTAGTTTTTTAATAAAATCAGAATTTACTTCTGCTGGTTCAAATTTTTGTAATTTTTCTAATTGTAGCTCTAGCTTTAATGTTTTACCTGATATATCTTTGTTGCTAAGCTTATCAGAAAAATTAACCTCTACTGTTTTAGCTTCTTTTGGCTTTAAACCTATTATATGAGATTGTATTTGTTTAAGTAGCTCGTCTTCGATATTTCCTAATTCTAAAGTATTAGTTTTATCTTGCATATCTGCAATAGCTTCGCCATCTGTGCTAAATAGACTCCAACGAATTGTAGCTATATTTTGCTTTTGGGCTGCTTCTGTTAGATCAATTGTTGAGCCATGTACTTTTATTATTTGACCGATAGCATCTTCTATATCTTGATCAGTGACATCAATGATCATCTTTGTAGGCTGCAAAGAATTAATATTTTCTAACTCTATCTTTGGATATACTTCAAACTTAACTGAAAACTTTAATTCCTCTGCGTCATTTTTTTCATCTACTAAGCTATCTAGTTCAAAAGAAGCACTTCCTTGAATTAAAGGTATTTTTTGCTCTGAAACGCAATCGTAAAAGCTTTCAGATATTACTGTAGCACGCGCTTCTTGAAAAGCTTGAGTGCCATATTTCCTTTCTATTATATTTAAAGGTATTTTTCCTGGGCGAAAACCATCCATTCTTACTTTAGATGCAAGCTCTCTTAGCTTTTTATTAAATTGTTTTTTTACTTGCTCTATAGGCAAAGTTATTGTTACTCGCCTACTTATTGGGGAGAGGTTTTCAATTGAGATACTCATTGTTACTCCTAGAAATACAAGGTAGTTAGGTATATTTTTGCTTTACTTCCATTGTTGCAACTATAAAGTCCTGTAGTTGCGTGATATAAAAAATAACAGATATCGGTTTTTAAATAGAAGATAGATATAAATAATGTTTAAAACAATATACGATTTTGAAATAAAAAGATAAGCAAGATATTAAAGGAAAAATAAACTTCCTGTATGATTTGGTGCGGAAGGAGAGACTCGAACTCTCACGCCTTTCGGCACTGGTACCTAAAACCAGCGTGTCTACCAATTCCACCACATCCGCATTTTTGTAAATTTTTGTATTATTATTCTTTATTTTGTCTTGCTATTATCTTGATTAACGCTAGAAAGACACTGGGGTGGACGAAGGGGCTTGAACCCTCGACCGCCGGAATCACAATCCGGAGCTCTACCAACTGAGCTACGCCCACCATTAAACTTGTAGATTACAACTACTATAATAAACTTATATAATGAGTAATAATACTTCTAGTTTTTATGCCTAGCTGCTAGAGTTAAAAGATAATAAATGTGTATTGTAAACTTACAAAACACATGTAATTTATCTGTTATTCTTTTTACGTATATGGCGCACCCAGCAGGACTCGAACCTGCGACCGTCCGCTTAGAAGGCGGATGCTCTATCCAGCTGAGCTACGGGTGCTTAGCTATTTAGTGGTCGGGGTAGAGAGATTCGAACTCCCGACATCCTGCTCCCAAAGCAGGCGCGCTACCAGACTGCGCTATACCCCGATACGTAACCTATACATAATCAATTGGAAGCATACTACCGCGAATATCTTGTTTCGTCAACTATTAAATGAAAAAAAATAAAAATTTATTTTAACTTCTCTTTTACTTCCATAAATTTATCTAAGATATCTTTTTCTGGATGGCTTGTTACTAAGCTAACTATTGTTATTAATACTAACGAAATAATAAACCCTGGAATTATTTCATAAAGCATTCCCAAATCACCTGGTAACAAGTGTGAATAATATTTCCAAGCTATTGTAGTTGCTCCTCCAGATACTATGCCTGCAAGAGTACCTTGGTAATTTATTCTTTTCCAGTATAAAGACATCAATAGAGCTGGACCAAAAGATGCACCTAAACCAGCCCAAGCATAAGAAACAAGCCCTAAAACAGTGGAATCAGGATTGTATGCTAAAGCCGTTGCGATAATTGCTATTATCGCAACAGATATTCTTCCTAGGTTCAATAATTCGTTAGGTGTTGCTTCTGGTCGAATAAAACGAGCATAAAGATCTTCTGCTATTGTTGTTGAACAAATTAAAAGTTGTGAATCGGCTGTACTCATAATCGCCGCTAAAATAGCAGCCAATAATATTCCCGCCATTAATGGATGAAATAAAATAGAAACTAATTGAATAAAAATTTGTTCAGGATCAACTAACAATAAGCTATTTTGCTTAAAATATAGCATTCCGCACCAACCTACAGCGACTGCTCCAACCATGCAAAGAAATGTCCAAGTAACTGCTATACGTCTAGAAATTTTCAACTCGCGATAATTTTTTATGGCTGCAAATCTAGCTAAAATATGAGGCTGACCAAAATAACCCAAACCCCAAGCTGCTAATGATATTATTGCTAAGAAAGATAATTTTTCACCTTTAGAATCAACAAATAAATTTAAAAAGTATGGATTTGATTCATTTGTTATTGATATTATATTTTGAAGGTTATCAGGGATATTATTTAATGCAAAAATAGGCACAATTAACAAGGCAGCCATCATCATTAAACCTTGAATCATATCAGTCCAGCAAACGGCCATAAAACCACCGAACAATGTGTATGATACAACGCTAATAGTACCAATAGTTACTGCTATTTTATAATCAAAATCAAATACCGCTGAAAATAATTTGCCTCCAGCTACTAAGCCGGCACTAGTATAAAACAAGAAAAAAACTAAAATTAATATAGACGATACTAACTGTATAATTTTCTTGTTATCTTTAACTCTATTAGATAAAAAATCTGGTATTGTTAATGAGTTATCAAGAGCTTCGCTATATACTCTAAGAGGCTTAGCAAGAAACATCCAATTACACCAACCACCAATAAGCAATCCACCAGTAAGCCATATGCCGTCTAAACCGCTTATGAATACATATCCTGGGAGTCCTAACAATAGCCAGCCACTCATATCAGATGCGCCAGCGCTTAAAGCAGTTGTCCAAGGGCCTAATGATCTTCCTCCAAGAAAGTAGTCTTCTGAATTTTTAGTTCTTAGGTAGGCGTATATCCCGATTAAAAACATTACTATAAAATAAACAAAAAAAGTTATAACTAGTTGATTCGTCATATTCATTTACATTAACCTTCTTATAAAATATTTACTGTATATAGATAGATATTCAAATTTAAAATACTATTTTATTTTACCATGCAACCACAATTTGTCGTTTAATATATAGCAAAACCTTTTGCTATGTAGGTGTAATCTTATATAAAGCTACTAATTATAACAACCATTTTAGTCTTCTATTTTAAAATTATCAAGAGTATATTTTTTCATATCAGCACCTCTAAAGCTATTTTTATATACAAACAGTTTTAGAGTTTTATATATAAATAAATGCTACTTCATGACTTTACTTTTTTATCTTATTAATTGTTAGCAAGCATTTCATATATTATTTATTATAATCAATCATCTTTAGTTAGAAGATTGTATTTCTATAAACTCCATAATTATTTTGTGTCTTGTGTTTCTCGCTTACTCATAAAACCTTATAAAATTAGTACTATACTTATTATAATGCTACTTAGTTTTGTTAGGTGTTCTTATGAAACAAAAATTGAGATATAAAATATTTTTGTATACTACCAATGTGTTTTTTTATTGCACCTTTTTATGTTTATCTGCTGTGGCAATTGAAAATAAATGTGCTACTACATATATAGACAGAGATAATGTTAAAAAGTTTATAATCAAATTACACTACGATAACAACATACCTATTGAAAGAATAGAATCAATAGTTAAGCAGGCAAAAAAATCTGATAAAGCACTAAGTTTAATATCAAAACCAATAGAAAGCACGATTGATTTATATAGCTACAAAAATATTTTTATTACAGACAAAATGCTATCTAAAGGGGTAGCTTTTTGGAATAAAAATAAAGCAATACTCATGCATTTTGAAGAAAAAATGGGAATACCGCCTGCTATTGTTGTAAGCCTGCTAGGGGTGGAAAGCAGATTTGGCGAAAATTCTGGAGATTTTAAAGTATTAGATGTATTAGCAACATTAAGTTTTGATTTCCCGAGACGCGAAAAGTTTTTTCAGAAGGAGTTAGAACATTTTTTGATTTTTTTGTGCAAACAAAATGCTGACCCCGATGATTTTACAGGATCGTACGCTGGTGCTATGGGGATGCCACAGTTTATGCCTTCAAGTTATAAATATTACGCTATGAGTTATAATTCAGTAGACAGTCCAGATATATGGCGCAAAGATCATGACAGTATAGCGAGCGTAGCTAACTATCTGTATAAAAATGGATGGAAAAAAAATGGCCTAGTAGCAACAAAAATAATTATTAGCGGTAGCAGAAACGAAGAAATATGCAATAATAAAAACAGCCAAAAATATACGGTAAAACACCTAAGAAAAAATGGTTGTCTTATTGGTAAAGAAATAGCAGAAAATGAAACTGTACTACCCATGACACATAAAGGAAAAACTGGCGATGACTTTTGGATAGGCTTCCATAATTTTGGTGTTATTACCAAATATAACAGAAGCCAAATATACGCTTTAACAGTGCACTTACTTGCTGAAGAATTAGAAAAACAGCGTAGTTTGATATCGCAAATAAATCCTAACTAGCTGGATGATATCGTTGCTTTAGCTCTAGATAAAACTGTGCAGAACAAGTAAACATATAAGGTATAGCCCAAATTAATCCTATACCTAAAGTTACAATACAAAGCATACCCAATACTCCAAAGATAAAACATAAACAAAATAACTTCCATTTATAGCAGTCCATCATATATTTACTTGTAGTTAGGATGTTAACAACTTCCATATCTGGATTTTCTATAAGAATAAAAGATACTTGTGACAACATCAGCATAACAATTGTATAAAATGCCCACCATATAAAACTAACTACCGACCACCAGCCTTGGTTTTCTAGTAATGTAAAAATCACAAGAATATTAATAAAACCTAAGCAGCAAAATAATATAGCTAGAGGGATAATTCTTTTATAGTAGTTAAATCCTCTAAAAATATCATTAAAATATACAGGTTCCTTCTTTACTATTTTTAATGTAAAAATATTTAACCCTAAAAAAAACATAGCATTCAATACACTTGAAAAAATATATGCTACACACCAAGCTACAGGTGTTGCTACTAGTTGAGTAAAACTATTTAATCCAACTACTATTAAAAAAATAGTACAACTAGCACCACAAGCTATAGGCCACTTTCCTTGTAGAGCATCTAGACCTTTATTAAGTATTTGGCGATTAGTAAAATCCATATAAGCACCTCTAAATTTAGGCAATTATCCTTCTTTTTATAGTAATAAACTAATGTCACAACTTAATTATAGCACAAATAAAACATCTAAAGTGTTTGTTGAATTATGTGCTATAGGCAAGTTTAGAGATTTAACTTCTATCTTTATTAATGTGTTACTTTTATAGTCTATTACTTAATATTAGAGTTATTCTTAGCTACCTCTACAGTTTTTTTGCGATACGGCACTTATACTTCTATTTGCTATCATGGCAGTTACAGCCCCAATACCAGCAATACCTAGGCAAGGTAATATTTGCTTACACGGAGGGATCCCTCTTAAGTGACTGATGGTTAATATATGGGCAATCGATGATGCTGTAAATCCGGTAACGCCAGATGTAATAAGCCCTATACGCGATATTTTGTTGTCAGTAGGCACTATATTACTATTGTTTACTTCATGAATATTTTTAAAATTATTAATAGAATTTTGTGGCATATTATTACTCGTTTTATGTAATCTCTTATTTTTATTAGCTAAAATTTTAATTGTATATTAAAATATAATACTAACAACTAAAGTTATATACACGTGGCAGATGAAAATGCTAGTTTTCAGGGCTAAGTAAAATGGTTTA
>CAKMZJ010000106.1:0-2339 GCA_929200395.1 Candidatus Gorgonimonas eunicellae
ATGCCTTATATCCCGTACCTAAAGGAACGGGTTTTACGGCACTTTTTGATAAAACTATTTATAACTAGCTCATAAAATTATACAATATTTTACTATAACTATAAAAAACATATTAGGATTTACCCAATGACTAAAATTATAACTTACTTTTTTTTATCTACTTTATCTTGGCATATTTTTGCTGCAAATGATGGTATCTTTTGTGAAAAAATAAATTATCATAAATATTTAACAAATAACCTTAATTTTTTATTTAAACTTAAAGATCGTAAAAAAAATTGCATCATATCACCTTTTTGCAATAATAGGCTTATTACTACATATCTTTTTTTTTCTAAACATAAAACAAACAAAGAACATTTAGAATCGTATAGTGATAATAATTTATATTATCGCAGTTCATTTATACCAAAAAATGAAGAGGAGCAAATAGTGAAGACTATATTTGAACTCAAGTTTATTGCTGAGTTTCAAAATAATTGTTTACAATTAACAAATTCATATTTTTTTTTCACTGCAAATAGCACGATAAATGCCGTTAAAAGTTTATTTATTATTTTTAATATATCTGCTTTATATAAACTAGATAAATCTGGATGGGAAATAATTCGTTTTTTTCTAAACGATAGTTATCTTATAGATATAATTTTACCTGATAACAAGCAACTATTACCCATATACAAACAAAATAATATTATCATGAGATTAATTACTTCTTTAAATAAGTTAGATAGCAAGCACACCACCTATATAAATATAAAACTACCTCTATTTAAAATTGATTATACAAAGGATATTTCAGAATATTTTAATGAATATATCTTGCAAAAAAATACATCTACTAAAAAACAAATACTTACAAAAACTAAAAAAAATCAGGAATTAATAGAAAATACTAGTATCAATCAAGAACTTTCACTAGAATTTAAACTTAAAAATTTATTAACTACAAGTGTCGCACAAGATACCCCTAATACAATTGAGGATTACTCCCAAGAACCAAAATTTGATTTTATTGTAGATAGAGCTTTTTTTATTGCAATAAGTAAAGTTAGTAAGTATAAAAAAAATGAAAAAAACAGCATTATATTAATGGCTAAAATAGAAAATCCTACCTTGAAACACTAACTGTAGCACCATGCGTTAATAATAATATAAGCATGTCTTCATCCCCGTTTTTTTTAGCTCTAGATAAAGGAGTATCTTCTCCTGAAGCTAGAGCATCTGGATGGGCACGCGCTTCTAACAAAGCTCTAGCTGTATCCACGTGATTATTACTTACAGCAGCATATAAAGGAGTATCTTTTCCTGTAGATATTGAATTCGGATCACCTATTCTTCTGGTTGATTTTTTTTCAAGCAAAACTTTCACTATTTTAGTATGGCCATGTTTTGCCGCCACATAAACAGCTGTTTCTTCTCCATAAAACCTACAGTTTGCATCAGCACCAAAATCTAATAATAGTTCTACAGCTTGTAAGTCTCCTCTCCATGCCGCATGATATAAAGGCGATTTTGCCCCTATAAATCTATTTGCACCTGCTCCTTTATCTAATAGTATTTTCATTATTTGTATACGACCATGCTTGACTGCCATAAACAATGGGTTTTTATAACTAACCATTACGTCATTTATGTTTTTTTCTTGGTGTAAAAGCCGATTTACAATAGTTACATCTCCAGATTCAACCGCTTTATTAAGAATAGTTATTTTATCTGAATATATAGTGTCATTATCTAATATAGCATCAGAATAAAACCCTTCACCTAATAAAAATTCTACCATATTTATATCTTTAGCACATACAGCATGATATAACGGATTATTAAATCCGTATAACTTCGTATTTGGGAAATTATCCTGAAAATAATTTAATAATATTTTAGTTATATCTTTATTTTTTAATCTTGCTGATGTGATTATACCTCTTTTAATTATTTCAAATAAGTCATTCGTAGCTTTAAATTGTTCTCCTGCATTTAAGCAATCTATTAAATCAGCACAATTTAATTTATTAATTGCACTTAACAATTTATTTTCCCAATCTTTTATATCTATATCATATTCTATAATATTCCGATCACTAAGTTTTTGATGCGTTTTATAACACAAAGTATTTTTTAATTTGCAAAGTACATGAGTCTCATTTTGTAAAGCTATATGACTATTATTAGTAAACTGAACATGAGGTATATCACTTGTTATTAAATTCATAGTTGTTATTTATTATTGTTATTATTTTTTAAAAATATTTTTAATTGAAAATACATTTTTTATGCTTAGCAACAAGATTTAACGACTCGTATTCCACTGCGTTTTTGTGTTTTAATCTACATTA
>CAKMZJ010000106.1:2439-8060 GCA_929200395.1 Candidatus Gorgonimonas eunicellae
CAACAAGATTTAACGACTCGTATTCCACTGCGTTTTTGTGTTTTAATCTACATTATTAGTTTTAAATTTAGTATAAAATAAACAACTACATTAGGTTACTTACTTAATAAGATTAAAACTAACTATTGAAAAGACGTATTTTCGAGTAAAAGACATATATACACGCGGCAGATGAAAATGCTAGGTTTCCAACTGCCACGTGTATATTTACAACTTCTTAGAGTTATAGCTATTTTCTTGAGAACAACTTGGTAAATTTTGTGTAGTTGTTGTTACTGTTTTTTTGTTATAACTAGCATCTATAGACTCACCTATTTTTGACCCTATGTATCCACCTAAAATAGCGCCTAAAATACTAGGAGGCATTGGAGCCACCACAAAACCTCCTAAAAAACAGCCAACCCCTGTAAAAAACAATCTGTTTTTTGTATTATATTCTTCCACTACTGTAGTTTCTACTGTGGTAGGGATAGATGTAGGAATTCTAGAATCCATAATAATTACCTTAAAATTAACTATTTTTATCAGATCAATATTAAATTGTTTTTTATTATTATAATTTAAAAACTGTACTTAATTTTAATATGCATTACTAAACAGCACTTGCTAAAATCATATTGTTGCCAATAAATTTATTTGTTATTATTCTAATTATAAATGAATTTATGACGAATATTAAATTTACACTTGCTTCTATACATCTTTTGCTTGAAGATATATTTCTTATAGCTTAGTACAAGATTTAATTTAAAGTATTTTAACAATAAAGTAAATCTTTTTATTACCCTATGCTACTGATTTTTTTTTAAAATTTTTTAAACTTAGTTAATGATTTTTTGTTTATAAAAAATAAAAAATGACTTACTAAAAAGAAGTCTCTTAACATAAAACTTAGCTAGTCTTATCAAGCTTAGAAGATGGAACCCGACGAATACCTACACCAAGTTGTTGAAGCTTTTCTTCTATACGTTCATACCCACGATCAATATGATAGGTTCGGTCTATGATTGTTGATCCTTCTGCTACTAACCCAGCTAAAATTAGACTAGCAGATGCTCTTAAATCTGTAGCCATAACAGGAGCAGCAGCTAATTTTTTTATCCCTTTAGTAATTACCGTATTACCTACTATATCTAATAATGCTCCCATACGTTTCATCTCTTGTACATGCATAAATCTATTTTCAAATATAGTTTCGGTGATTTTTCCTGAACCTTCTGCGATTGAATTTAACGCAGTAAATTGTGCTTGAATATCAGTAGGCATTGCTGGATAGGGAGCGGTTTGTAAGCTTATAGCTTTGGGTCTTTTGTTTTCCATATTTAACTCAATCCAATCATTACCGCAACGTAATTTTGCTCCAGCTTCTTTAAGTTTTACTAGAATAGACTCTAATAAAAGCGGTGATGTATCTTTCACTAAAATTTTACCATTTGTCATAGCAGCTGCAATTAAATAGGTTCCGGTCTCTATGCGATCTGGTAAAATTTTATATCGACAACCATTTAGCTTTTTAACCCCTTCAACGTAAATAGTATCTGTTCCATGGTTGCGAATTTTAGCACCCATTTTAATAAGACATTCAGCTAAATCGTAAACCTCTGGCTCTCTTGCTGCATTTTTTATGATGGTTTCACCTTCAGCTAAGGTTGCAGCCATTAAGATATTCTCAGTACCTGTAACGGTTAGAGTATCCATAAAAATTTTAGCACCTTTTAATCTACCCTTGACTTTAGCTTTAATATATCCAGAATCAATTTTAATTTCTGCCCCCATTTTCTCTAATCCACGGACGTGTAAATCTATAGGACGGCTACCTATTGCACACCCACCTGGAAGAGAAACTTCAGCTTGACCATATTTTGCTAATAGAGGTCCTAAAACTAAAATAGATGCACGCATGGTTTTTACTAAATCATACGATGCCTTGAAGTGATTTATACTGTCTGACTTAACCTCAACCTCCATATTTTCACTTACAGTTAATTTAACACCCATGCATCCAAAAAGCTCAAAAATTGTGGTGATATCATGTAGATGGGGTATATTGCAAACTACTACAGGTTCATCTGTCATTAGTGTAGCAGCAAGTATTGGTAGGGCTGAGTTCTTTGCTCCTGATATACTAACTTCACCTTTTACACAGGCTCCACCATTAATTATTAATCTATCCATTCATTCTCACTTTTAGCTACTAATAACTAATACAAAACATAAAAAATATTTTAAATACCATAAATAAATTGATATTTATCTATAACTGTTGATTAATTATACACTAAAAATTAGAAATACTCTAATAAGAAACCTCTATTTCAAAATACTTGGCTGATTAAATATTTTGGTGAATACATACAATATTTTTGTTTTATAAACTAATAATACTACCTGTGAATTTTAAGTTGTTCATGACTAACAATTGCAATATTTCTATCTCCAGAAAAATGCTCTTTAATTTTTTCTAAAATTACACAAACATTAGGATTATTTGGCACAGCTCTTACTGGTAAACCTTCAAAAAAACCAAGATGCTTCATAAAACCAAATGTAGAAGGCACACTCCAGTAGCCATCGTAGCCGTAACGATCAAATATTTGAATCCATAAATTACCTACATTTAAATGCAAAGGAATTGCATTTTCAATACGGTGTCGTTTTATTCCGCTAAAATCAAACATGCTATTAAATTTAGCATCTCCTAGCACTGAATAAAAATCACTTAACTGCCCAACATTAAAGCTAATTTGATATTCTTGTGGGTAGTCCGTTAATTCTTGAGCAAATAAATACCATTGAAGTCTGTGGCTAAAGGGAGAATGTTGTAACCCTGCACCAAAATCATTTATAGGATGTTTTGCTTTTAATATAGGCATAAACTCCTTGCCAGTTAGAATACCCCTGCCTACAATTTCACCATACTTTACTGTATCAATATCTGAAACATCATTAGTGTTTGCTTCCAAAGAAACCGCCTCAGCAAATTTTGCTTTAGTTTCAAACTCATGAAGAATGGCTAAAAATATATCTTCCCGACTTCTAATAGTATCGCTTTGTTTATCTGATGTCGCAATCTGATCAATTTTATCAATAAGCTTATATAATTGTCTTGCTACACGTATACCATAATCTGCATCTAAAAAATTATAAGCAGAATTTATAAACGGTAACCACTTTTTTATTTCAGGGAGATCTTTATATTGTTCTTTTACTCGAGGGAGATCAACCCTTTTAATATGATAAAAACTATTGCCTTTTCCTTCATAATTTAAATCATTATAAACTATTTGAGCATATAAAGATCTCATTAAATGAACTGACTCTATATATTTTTGCTCACAAAATGATTTTGTATCGGTTAAATCAACAGTATACTCTCTAATATATTTATGATCTTGAGTTTGTGCATGCTGTTCAGATACAAAGCTATAAGCTGTTTGAATTACTGGAAAACTTTTATTTGGTCTGTTAATACCAGTATTAACTGCATTACTTATTTTAATATCCATAATATTTTATTCCATTTTTTATAAACAATACTGTTATAGATACTAAAAATTAATAAAAGTTCATTATTTGTTTAACATATATTGCTTTTCAAAGATATCTAGCAAAAACTATAAATTTCTTTAACAAGCAAATTTTGCTATTTTCTGCATAAAATTATTTTTTTTATTCTACTAAAAAAAGATTCCCTACTGTCTTCCATTATTATATCACTCGACTCATTCACTTCTACAGAAGAACGCCTTGCTGTTGTTATGCTCTCATTTAGATAAGCTCCTACATGATTAGTTGCAGGTTGTTGCTGGTTCTCATTGTACCTAGTCGCAGCTGCTGAAGTTGTAGCTATTGTATCTATATTATCTGTTGTAATATTACTAGCTCTTCTAGAAATGTTAACGTTTACATTTGGCATAACAGAATTAGTTACTGGCGACCTATTATCTTTTAATAACATACTATTTAAGTTTACCAATACGCCTATTCTTGTTATAAAATTCATTATTTGCTGCTGTTTTTCATTATCAGTTAAGCTTAAAGAAGTCACTATTTCTAACAATTTAACGTTTTCATCATCGTTGAGAGCTGGTGCTATATTTTGGCATATTTCTAGTAGCGAATTTTGATTTTCAAATACTTGATTTTGAGGCGAAAAATAGTCTTTTATTAAAAAAAATGGAGCCATCCTTTCTTGCTTTCTACGTTCATTGCACTGATCATCAATACAGGAATACAGCTCACTCTCCTCTAATTTTTGTGAATTTTCATAAATAGTCATACTTGTAATTTTATTTATACATTTTAGACATGTATCCTTTGATGCATGAATTTTTTGACTATTTATTAGGCAATCTGTATGCATAATATGACCACAATTATATATACATAATTTCCTATTACCAATTAAAGGTTCAAAACACAGTATACAATCTTCTAATAAAAAATTTTTGATACCTTTGACTTCTCTTATTTGATGACCACAACTCAATATTTGTAAATCAGTTGTATGTGCATCTACACCTAATATATTTTGTTCTGTTATATTCATTCGTAATACTTATATTTTAGTTATTATTATGCATCCTTAAGTTGAATGCGTACAAAGCTATTAAATTCTGCAATATTTTTAATGTGTGCTTAATACCTTTAGAAACGTTATATCTACAATAAATAGGTACACAAATACATAGATTATATTTTTTTTATTTTGTTCGTTAAATAATTTATAAAAAAGTAAAGTTATAGAAATAACTACAGATGCTCCTTTTAAAGTTATTGAGCATCTGATCTTTTTAACATTTCGTCAACATAGCAAGTATATTATAATTGTTGCTATTTTAATAATTACCAACTAAAATGTATAGCTGACAATATTATTAGAGTGAATTTGGTATATTTCTATTTAAAGATGAAAACAACTATTAAAGATCCAAAGTTATCGCAAGATGATCAACAGCTTATTAGCAAAACTCAAGCAAAACAGCAAATGCAAGAGATTCGCCAATATGCGATTAAATTAACAGAACTTAAAACCGAGGTTATCAAAAAATTACCTCTAAATGATAAACTAATACATGCATTGCTTGAAAGTAAAAACATTACTAATTTTAATGCTACTAAAAGACATATTAGCTTTATTGCCAAACTTTTAAGTAATTACGATGCAGTAGAAATTATTAATATCATTGATTCAAACAATCCTAATAGTAAATTGTCACAACAAAAAATTATGTGGCAAAATAAATGGTTAGAATATCTAATAAGTCAACAACGTATCGCTACTACGAAGTTTATTAAAGAGTATCCTGATATAGATGCACAGCAATTAAATAATTTAGTACGCAATGCTAAAGCAAATGCTGATGGTGTTATTTCTAAAACAGCAGAAACTAAACTAAGAAAATATTTACACAAGTTTTTTCAAAAATATCCACTTAACAATCCACCTCTTTGATTTATACAGGTAGCAGTTGAAAATGCTACCTGTATATACACGTGGCAGATGAAAATGCTAGGTTTCAGGGCTAAGTAAAATGGTTTAATTCGAGGCAAAATACTGCAGGAATGCAAGTGCATTTCAAAGTGTTTTAACGATGAAGTAAATCTTTTTAATAGCCCCC
>CAKMZJ010000107.1 GCA_929200395.1 Candidatus Gorgonimonas eunicellae
ATCTCCCACCAAGCCTACGGCTATGGAAGGAGAATTCCGCCACGTTCGTTAAAAAATCAGTATATTAATAATGCTGAAAAAATTAGTTAACTATATACTATTAGATAATAATTTTACTGAGCAGAAAAAATAGAAATAATAAAAGGTAAGCCTATACTAGATATATTTTGGTCTTGTCTATTAGTTGAAAACAACAGATCAAAACAATACTTTTCTTTTATTGATACTTATTTAAAAACAATTATTAATAGTAATAAAATATCAGAACAGACAAAAATACATTTAGTTGACTTAGATTTAACAAACATGCACAAAGGTATTATATTGTATCAACACGCAACAGGAAACAAAAATTTTAAATTTGTTATTGACTATATTGAGCAAATTATAAACAGCAGCTTACGTATAACAGCAAAAAAACATTTATTCAAAGCTGAAAATAAAAATATATTTTCTATTATCTATCACGAAATAAAAATAATTAGACCAGAATTAGCTGAATTATATTTTTCTATAGTTAATTAAGCTAAATAACTCAGATATAACGATGATGGTCTTGTTACTTAGGTTTTATATTAATATCACACATACCATAGTTTAATTTTATTGCCAACAAAATTAAACTAAATCTTCCTGTATAACTTTGCTGTCTATTTTTAATCTTTTAATACTTTTTGGCTCTACTATTAATTTATCATGTGGTACTATACCATCTGCTATTTGTATTGATTTTTTAAATTCTTTAAAACTATATAATTGTTTTTTATAAACTATTGGATCTTTAAGTTCTTTACTACCCAGTTCTTCTAATTTTATAACGCTAGGTTTATTGCAAAACTCTGTTATATTTCCTTGATATTGCTCAATATTTTTATATTTTAGATTTTTTAATTCTTTTATAATAGGGTTTTGTATTTTTCTCTTATTTAAGCACCTTGGAATAACTTCATAAGTATATAAAAACGCGAAAATATTAATAACAATACAAATAACTATTAAAGCTATAATAACAACCTTAATTTTACTAGATTTATCTGTGGAAAACTCTAGTGTACCAACATCAACCAACATCCCTATAATACTCATAACAGAAAGCATCACAACAGAAACTACTGATAATATACTACATATTTTAATAATATTATTTCTTAAGAAATTTCTACGTGGTTCAATTCTTGATAGCTCAACTACAGAAATACCTTCAATCTCTTCTATGTTTTGTACGTCTGTATTTTCTGCTTGTTCTATATTTATATTATTTAAATTATCGAGATCTATCGAGTCATAAGTTTGTATATTATTTGAAATTTGCATTAATCACCTGTAAAAATATTTTTATTATTAATTTTTTATCCTAACAAAACAAACCTAACATAGTATAAAATGAAAAACAAATAATCTACTACAACTAAAAAGCACAGGAAAATATTTTTTAGTTTAAATTTGTAAGGTTTCATTATATTTTTTGAAAATACATTTTTTTAGGTGAAAGGTGTATATTTAAAACGAACCTATTAAAGTATTTCATCTCTAAAATACCTTATATTATAGACAAGGTATTTTAAATGAACCCTATCATTACAGCAAATATTTTTACTGTAAGCATTAATAATAAAAACTTACAAGACACACACACTCCTATACTAAATAAGAATACACATAATCAGGTATCTACAGTTAATATTAGTAGAGTACAACGTGACATCACAAAAACAACCGATAAAGCAATAGCTCGTGAAACAGTTGGCGGTAAGGGTGCTGCTTTATATCGCATGCAACAAGCAGGTATCAAGGTTCCTGAGTTTATAACTATAGATGTTAACAGTATCGCTAGTTTAGAACAATATGTTTTAGATATTGACAGTATAAAGCCTTTTATTGCTGATATCGATATTTTTGAATTAACTGAAATTAATATAACTAACATAAAGCTGGCAATTCAAAATCACTACGCAGAACAACCAGATAAACGTAACTTTTATTTAAAAGCTTTAGCAGGTTTTATTGCAAGTGATGCTTTTTATCAACAAATAAGCAATTCACAAACAGCAACCATAATTAGAGAAAAGTACAATCAATTAATTAATAATTTACCTGATTCTAGTGCTCTTATAGTTAGAAGCTCGGGAATTAAAGAAGATAACTATGGCGATGCTCAAGCAGGTAAATTTGAATCCATAGTCCATGGAACACAAGATATTCTCCAAACCTGCCTACAAGTATTAGCATCTGGATTTCAGCCACATGTTTGCCCATTTGCTGCTCCACAGCCAATGGCGTTAATTTTACAAAGATGTATTGATTGTAGCTTTGGTGGCGTGGCAATGAGTAGATTATCATTAGGAGACTCCCGTTGTAAAATTGAATTTGTTCCAGGACAACCTAAAGGTGGGGTAAGCGGTTTAGCAGGAGTAACTCCTCATTGTTATTTAGTTTCCCAACAGGATGGCAAGCTCACTTCTGAGTTTACTGAAGGCAATGTAACTACTAAATTTACTTTAAAGTGCCAAGATAATAATAATTTTACCGAGCAACCTATAGCTATAAATTCTTCTAGTGTAAATCTAACCGAAACGCAACTACAGCAAATACACGACTATATAAAGCTAGGTGAAAATTTATTACTTTGCCCAGCAGATATAGAGTTTGCCATCGACCAAGACGGCAATCTATATATTGTGCAATTGCGTCCACTTACAGTCCTAACTGGTGGCCTTAATTTTGCTACTGAGCCACCTACAGATTTTATCGCTACTGGAACCTTGGTAAGTGAAGGCTTTTGCAGTGGCAAGCTATTTTATGTAAGAAATCAGCAAGATGCTACAATAATTCCACAAGGAGCTATTGTTGTTGCCGAACATGGCGAAAATTGGATGTTAAAAAATAGTTTTTTACAAAAAGTTGGAGGGTTTGTTTTTCATCAGGGTGGCACTAACGATCACGTAGCTATAACTTTACGCCAACATGAAAAACCCTGTTTAATAGTAAAAGATAAATTTGCAGATCTTAAAAATAGCGATGAAGTCGTTACTATAGCTTGTTGTAGTTTTAATAATATAGAAGGAGCCTATATTATTCATGGTAACGAATTTGCAACTAAATTAAATAATATGAAGACTGTAATTACAACTAACTATCAACCAAGATCATCTTCTGCACCAGAAAAAACCACCCCAGAACTTAGTTTTAATTATCCAGATATTGCATTTAAAAATCTTAATGATTTAAACTATATATTATTAGAATATTTTAATGCTGATAGCTGGTTAACTAGATGCTTTTCAAAAAAAGGCATGTTGTCCTTATCTATGATGCCTTATAGAATAGAAATTATTAAAGAAGCCAAACAAGAAATACAGCAATTTTTTGCTGACTTTGAATTATTTATTGCGGGTTATAAGCAATATTTACAATTAGGCATAAAACCTGAAATAGATAAAAACCTATTACAACAAAAGCTAGTTGAAGCCGAACAATTAATAGTTATATTTAACACCATTAAAACTCAAGTTAATAGTCATATTGATAATATTCTGCAACAATTTATTGCAAGCAATAAACAAACGACAAATAAAACTAATTTTAACCAATTATTACAAAGTGCAACTGGTATATTTAGTAATATGCAACTGCTAAATATACCTAAAACTAGTAATGATATTAATAGCATACACGACTGCATTTTTTGGATACATAAAGAATTTATTGATGCTTTAGCCTTAGTAGCTATTAACTCTGGATTAGGAACTATTACCGAGCATGAACGAGTTATCTCCATAGTATTTTCTGATACTAAAGAACAACAAGCAATAGAAAAAATATGCGTTGATTCTTTACATAACATTGAAGTTGAAAAAAGTAAACAACCTAAAGTTGTTATTATGGAAGGGGTTACTATAATAACGATGCAACTAGGTGCTCATGCTTGCACTATAGAGATGTTAGAACGAGCAGAGGCAGGTAAAGAACGAACGTTAAAGTTGCATTTCTCTGACAATTTTGTAGGTAATTTTTTATACCAAGGTAAAATTAAGAGACTTTGGTTTTTAACACAAATATTAAACAACTTGGATTTTAATAAAGATGCTAGCGACATAAAAACATCAATAATGGAATCTACAGGGGGAATTTTAATAGAAATATCACATATAAAAACTACAAAAATAATGTTAGATAAATTTGTAATGTTAATTACAATATTAAATTCATTAAAAGATATAGACGCAAAAATGGATACTTTTTTCATTGATAAAAAAAATATTGAGTGGGATTTTTCTATGTTAAAACAGAAAACAGCTGATTATAATTCAATAGAAAATCAATATAATTTTAACTATTTAGCTATACAGTTAGGGTGTTTAGTTGATGATAGTAACTTTTTTTATATTAAAAATACAAAAAATAAAAATTTACTCCTACTTATAAAAAAATTACGTAGTAAAGAAAATCAAGATCCAACTGAAATTCAAACTTTACTTGATAATATAGATATACTTGATCAAGAAAACTTATTATATAGCCTACTAGCTGCTAATATTACATCAGCTATAAATTTTGTTAAGTTAAAGCATCCTAATTGGTTTACAGATAAAGAAATATTTATCAAGTTAGTGTATTTTAATTGTAAATTACTTGAGCATACAACTGTTGATCTGCGTAATGATTTAGATGTTATTTCATCAGCCGTTGCTAAAAACATACAAATTTTAGAACAATATGGAATAAAATTCACTGGTAATCCAAAGTCCCTATTAAAAAGTATGATAAATACTAATCTTGAAAATCAGTAGGTTAAATTGTAATAGTTTAAACCTCAGCTTACTAATGACTCGTAATTTCAAACATTCTCTATTTTTTAACGTTTGGGATGAGTTTTTAAACCTCCCCATTTATTTTTTTTCTTTGTTTTTAATTTAAAGAATTCATCATTATTATAATGTCTTGATGTATGTACCTGTTGAGACCAGTTTTTATGAAAATACGATTCACTCACAGAGCGTGAACTATCTATGAACTCATTTGGAGTATGTCTTCCTGTATCCTCTTCTCGTTTAGCCACTCGTTGCAAAACAGCGTCTTTGTTGGCATCAACAAAAAATAATTTCACATAAAAACCATTTTTTTTAAATTTATCAATCATAGACTGTAAAAAACTTCCTCCAGGTGTTGGATAAATAATATTCGATTTATTATTAAGATATTTATTTAATTTTTTATCTTTTAGAAGTCTAGCTTTACCGTGTATTCTGCTGAATTCTTCTGGATGTGTAGAGGTTTTTTTTCCTTCTTTTAAAAAATTTTTATATTCTGGTAGATTATCTCTTATTTCATCAGTATCAACCAGATTGTATTTGCGTTTATTTTTATTTTTTTCAATTAACTTATTTGCTAGTGTACTTTTGCCAGAACCCGCCCCTCCTACAATAAAAATAATTCTTGGGGTAGCAGGATCAACAGATTTATCATAGTTATCTATATCAATAGACATTGAAGACTCAGAAGCTACTATATTAGTTGTTTTACTATTATCAATAGCACTATTTTCATCATTAGCAAGCGGTTGTGCTTCTTTTAGAACTACCATTTGTCCCGATGAAGTTTTTTGATTCAATACTGGGATATTACTTTGATTATCATAACACTCTAATCTAATTGTATTTCCTTGTCTATGATCACTAAGCTTATTAATAACTTCTTTTATCTGTTTTACAGTAATTTTTCTACCCTTGTTATTTCCTGTACCACCAAATAGCTTTTTGTTATCTCCCTTTGTATCTACAAAATGTAACTTATCAAATGCCTCGAAAGCTAATTCTTGTTGCTGATCATATAAAGATACTTTTTTTGCTATAGCTTTAGGAACAATAAAGTTGAAGTGGTTAATCATAAATTTAGCTACACTTATACACCAATCTTTAAATTTTCCTGCGGTTTTAATTTCTTTTCCATCATAGATTACATTATTACCGTTAATCTTTTCGTTTTCTATATTATTAAGAAAACTAGTAATTCTTGGGTTTAATTGTAAATTTATACTAGAAAAAAAAGGTAATCTATTATCTTTCACAGCTAACTTCCTTATTTTTTAGACTAACATCTAGTCACAACAGACACAACGGATTTAAAATAATAAAACATCCCTACTATCCATTGTAGCACATAATCTATGTATAATGTTTTATTAGGTATAATATTACTAACTGTAGGCATGGTGGCAATATCAGAGATAATAACGATCAATCCATAGGCGCTATAGGTGTTCTTAGTGTAGAAAACTTCGCTTAAAAAGCAAAATAACTTACTAACAGCTAATTTTTAGCCTAAAGCAAGTTATTAATAATAACGATGTTAGAAAGTATTCTGCATTTCCCTATATACACGTGTATATTTAGTAACAAATAGCTTTCAGTTTCCACTGATAAATACTGGTAAGTCGATGGGTTTACCCTGTCTTGCAGACAAGTAGTTTCCTTTCCCATGGAGATTCTAGCATCTAATTTAAATTCATTCTTTTATTTTATAAACTTTTTTTTATTTTTCTATTCTATATTTATAGTATTTATTAAAGGCTCGCAAATAAAATGCTAACTTTTATAAACTACAGCTATACACACGGCAGATAAAAATGCCACGTGTATATATTAAAGAAATCATTTTTTCTACTATTTTAAGGTTATTCTTATGATTAATGAAATTCAAAATTGCAGCAATGTTTTGCTAGCTATCAATTCTGTAAAAACACATAAAAATAAAGCAACTATAAATATAAAAGCAAGTGCTGTACCAAAGTCTAAAATATTAGAAGCTAATCTAGCTATTGCTAATACATACACACCCACTAATGAAAACCTTAGACCTGACTTGATACAGCGTACCATAGCTCCAGTGAATACTGATTTAACTGATTTAATCAAAAAAAAAGCTGAAGATGAAATAGCTAATAGCCCAGAATGTACAGTATATTTCATATGGAGTAGTCTATATGACAATATACAAGTTCGCTTTTCTGAAGTTGTAAAAGAGGAACTTTATAAAGCGGGAATTTCTGAGGCAGAACTAAATGATGCGTTCGTGGCTAGTAATGGAATACCAAACAATCTTCCATGTTATTACGTTGGCAATCTAAAAATAAACCATCATCTAAAAGAATTAGAATTATCATCAAAACTATCTGATGATTGTTTTTTTGACTTTTATGACACTGAATTCGAAACATGGAAAAACGCAGAGTTAATAGATAGCAAAATTATTAATGAAATAATGTTTAATCCCAGATACATCAAAATTACTGATATCTATCATTACGGTCATCTTTGTTACGCAGTAACTCTAAATACCAATAAAGAAAAATTTATTACTGACAGGGTTGCACAATATCTTTCCACAACTATCAATATTTTTACGCAAGAGCTATATAGCAATAAAAGCTCGGAGAAAAAAATAGAAAACTTACAATCTATTGTACATCCAGATTATTTGTTATCAAATGATAGTTTAAAAGAAGAAACACCTTGTCTATCAGCAGAAAGCTTATTAAATCGCCTTGATTTTGCTCCTAATGGTATGAAATATAACCTATTAGTTCAATCTAATCCAAGGTATCGCGAAGATACACTTTAATAAAAACTAGTAATAGCTCAGGTAAGTATATACACCTAGCATTTCCATCTGCCACGTGTATATACCCACTAATGCTTTTCTGGGCTTAAGGAAAGCAGTATTTCTAAGAGCCTGCTTAGAGGAATCTTTTATTTCATAAAATTTCCATTAATATCAGCCATCATAAATATAGTATTACTAACTGTAGGCATGGTAAAAATACCAGAAACAATAACAATCAACCCAGAAATATTACGGGTTATTTTAGCAC
>CAKMZJ010000108.1 GCA_929200395.1 Candidatus Gorgonimonas eunicellae
CTGAATTAACTGCGTTATTTAATAAATCTAATAATTTAGTATTTTGTTCTGGTGATATATCAGTAGTCGGCATATTATTTTTGATTGCAGACAAGAACATATCTATACTTATGTTTTGTATGCCAATATCGTTGATATCCATCTTAGCTTTTACAGATCTTATTGTTGATATTGTTAGGAAAAGAACAGATGTTGCTATTCCAATTATAAATAACTGAGAAGTAATTACTGACAATGCAATATATGCTAAAGTAGTAATCGTGAATACGTCAATTAGGATGGTCATCCTGTTAACTGTTTGTATATTTTGTGCTTTTTCTGTAGTATTTTCAACTTTTCTATTTTCTAATAGTTCGCAGACGTTACTTGGCAAATTATCGCTTGTTTGTGTAACTTGTGCTAGAACATTTGTTTCTACTTTAGTTTCATGACTTGCAAAGGTTGTGTTGTTTGCGCTAGAAAGATTATCTTGACTGCTAGAATTATGTGCTAGTAAATTTAAAGGAATGGTGGTTCTATTAGTCGTATCACCATTGATTTGTGGTTCGCTCATATTATTTACTCCTTGGTTTAAATCTATCCTCGAGTCCAATTTCGAGGTTTTATTATACTCTATATGAATAGCTTAAAACATTAAGATTTGCTGTTTCTATATTAGTAGGGGTGTATCGGTTACCTAGAATAATTTCAGATGCATCATCTAGTGTAAATGAATCCAGGTTGTAGTTCTGTATATCTAATTGTGTTTGTTCGATATTAACATCAAGTTCATGTAAATAATCTATTAACTGGGTATCATTAAATACAAGATTAGAAAAATGGTTAATGTCGTCTTTTAGTAAGCTAAATTCTGCTCTTTGTTGTGATAAAAGATTTGTGTCGTTTTTAGTATCATTATATTTACGTATTGAAATAATGAAATCTTCTTCGTTTATAAGGTATATAGGAATTATGTCATTTAAAATAGATATTAATTTAGCACTTTGTGGTGGGGTTAGAAGCTTATCAGAATTAATGTTATTTTTGATTCCAGTAAGTAACATATGTATATGCATGTTTTGTATACCGATCTTGTCATGATTCATCAATACAAGAGAACTTCTTGCTTGTAATAATAAAACCGATATAAAAGACAATGCTAATCCTATTGCAAACCATGGAGATACCACTGCGGATGCTATAATAAGTGCCGCTATAACAAGGCGAAATCCTAATAGTATTTTGTTATTTTTGTTATGTACTTTTATAAGCCTATCTTGTATATCACTCCGTTTAAATTTCCAATATTCTAGCGCTTGATAGGTATTTATTGCTTTGGGGATAGTTTCATCAATTTTGTTTAAAGTACTTTCTTCTAGGCTTGCTTGAAAAGTTCCAAAATTTGTACTTGGGTTAGGTTGAGGATCAGCTATGTTATTATCTTGATATTCTTGTATATGCGAAGATGTAACTTGTTGAACTTGATCCATGTTGGTACTCCTGTAAAACGTATGACTTGTAGTCAATTATTAAGTCGCATGACGCTATATCATTGTATTCTAATAAATAGCGTCTTATATCTTTTAGTAGATATTATTTACCAAAAATAGTTTTAGATATCTGAGGTATTGTTAAATTCTCTATGTAGCTGTATGCATCTTGTTTTACAGCTTCTACATCAAAACCAAGATTATATAAATGTTCTGTTAAATCAGGATTATTAAATACCTTATTAGCAAATTCTTTAAGTTTTTTTCTTAATAGAGCTTCTTCTGTATCTATAGACAATGATTTATTTGTTGTATTTTTTGACTTATTACATTGAGCAGTAATATCCATTACTATTAGTGTACTTAGTGAACTAATTGTGCTGTCTAAAATATCTACTAATTCATCATTGTCTTCTAATGATATATAATCAGTTGGAATATTATCTCTGATTCCGGCAAGTAATATCTCTATACCCATGTTTTGTAGACCGGTATTTTGGTAATTTAACATTTTGATCGTAGAGTATGCTATGATACTTGCAAGCAAAGCAGCATTCAATACTGCTCCAATTGCTAGCAATGGAGTACCTACTACCGCCCCTATAGTAAATGCCACTAGAAGAGACAAATATATTGCTGCACTAGTTTTATTGTTTTTAAGTAATTGAAGAATATTTTGTTGCCTTGTAGCATTATAAACTTTTCTTTCTCGCAGTATTTCAGAGGTTTCGTCTAGTGAATCATACCTGTTTTGATCAAGTTGTTTTGAAGTGTTTTCCGTTGCACTTACTTTATAAGCTCCAAAGGTTTGATCTTCGTTAGGTAAGTCTTCTGGAAAAGGTAATCCCGCTTCTTTATACAGACATCGTAAATCTGGATATATTTTTTCTACATACATATCGATACTCCCTGTAAAAATGCACTATTCCGTTAAATATTAGGTTTTATTATACCATATAAATTAGCTAAAAGCAACCACCTTAGTGTTATTGAAGATTAGATAAAGTTATAAGCAATTAGTTGATTTTTCCTCGAATTGAAGGTTAGTTGTACATAAAAAATCAAGCATCATAGGCAAATTCTCAATAGTTTTTAAGGGCTTATTTATTAGTTTATTGTAAAATTTTTGTAAAGATCGCTTACAAGTGATGATTTTATCAAATATGTCCTTATACTTAGTTTTGTAACTAATTAGTTCATTGATTATTTCATTTCCCTAACCAGAGAGTTTACTATGACAACAAATAATGAAATCAATAATTTAAAAGAATATTTAACTAAGCATATAATAGGGCAAGAATATCTAGTACAAAGATTACTTATCGCCTTGTTAGCAGATGGCCATTTATTAGTAGAAGGCGCACCTGGGCTAGCTAAAACTAAAGCAATTAAAGATTTATCCCAAGGAATTGACGCTGCTTTTCATAGAATACAATTCACCCCCGATTTACTGCCATCAGATGTTATTGGCACTGATATTTTTATTCCCGAAGAAAGAAGTTTTAAGTTTCAATCTGGCCCTATTTTTCATAATTTAGTATTAGCTGATGAAATTAACCGTTCCCCTGCTAAAGTGCAATCAGCCTTATTAGAAGCTATGGCTGAAAGACAAGTTAGCGTTGGCTCGAAAACCTATAAATTGCCAGAATTGTTTTTAGTGATGGCAACGCAAAACCCTATAGATCAAGAAGGCACTTATCCGTTACCAGAAGCACAACTAGACAGATTCCTAATGCATATTAAAGTTGATTATCCTAGTATTAATTCTGAGCGTGCTATATTAAAACTAGCAAGAGATATGGCGCAAAAGAAACCGCAACAAAACTCCACAATAAATGTAAAAAAAGAAACTATTCTAGCAGCAAGGCAAGAAGTTCTCGATATGCATATGGAACCAGTAGTGGAAGAATACATAGTACAGCTAATACATGCAACTCGTGATCCTAAACCATATAGCCAAGAATTTGCATCTTATTTAGAATATGGTGCTAGCCCAAGAGGAACAATTAACTTAGATCGTTGCGCTAGAGCCTATGCATGGTTGCAGGGTAAAGATTATGTCAGCCCTGAAGATGTACAAGCAGTTGCCCACGATGTCCTCAGACACCGGTTAATTCTAAGTTTTGAAGCCGAAGCTGCCGGTAAAGATGCAGATCAAATTATTAGTTATCTACTTAACGTTGTTCCAGTGGCTTAATCATTATGAATAATGCCTATTGTACCTTAACCGACTTATTAACCCTTAGACTTAAAGCTAAAAAGTTAAAGCTTTGTTCTAGGGTAAATACTAGCTCGCAGTTTTCGGGCGCTAAAAAATCGTTATTTAAAGGCAGAGGAATTGACTTCGAAGAAGTTCGTCCTTATGCCTTTGGCGACGATGTCCGTTCTATAGACTGGCGAGTAACCGCCAGAAAAATGAAGCCGCATACTAAAATATTTCAAGAAGAGCGAGAAAAACCTCATATAATAATATTAGATCAAAGCCTGTCTATGTTATTTGGTAGCAGTAATTATTTAAAATCAGTAGCTGCATGTCATTGCGCTGCGGTGCTAGCCTGGGCGGTGTTAAAAAATGGTGATCGTATCGGTGGGGTTATTTTTAATAACGATAACCTCATTGAAATCAAACCTAAACGCTCCCAAAAATCTATAGTTAATTTGTTAAATCATGCTGCTGAAATGAGTAAATCTTTATTGACTACTCAAATTACTGAAGATGCTAACACTCATTATATGAATAAAGCCTTGCGTCATGCTAGAAGAGTTGCTAAATCTGGAAATCAGTTATTTATTATTAGCGATTTTTACTCTATAGATGACGAAATGGAAGCAAGTATTTCTAAGCTTAGTAAGCATAATCAGCTAATGCTAATTTTAGTTTATGATGTTTTAGAACAACAATTACCTAAGCCTGCACTTTATTCTATTTCTAATGGAGAACAACTGTCGCAAGTTAATACTGCTAATAAAAAGTTAAAACATGCTTTTACTAAAATCTATGAGCAAAGACAGCAAAGAATTACTAATTTAGCAGAAAAATACGGCATAGCTATTATTAGCATTGATAGCGGTAGTTGTGCGGCAGAACAGTTGCTGAATACTATTAATTATAACAAACTTTAACCTGCTAATATTTGAGATAACCTATGAATACAGCTATCAACGCATTAGATCAATTAAAGCCAAATATAATTCCTGAGCCGATAAATTGGTGGCCAGTTGCTTACGGATGGTGGGCTGTTGCTTTAATAGCATTTATAACAATCGTTATTATTAGTACTAAAGTTACAGCAAGCTGGTTAAAAAACAGGTATAGAAAGCAAGGCTTAAAACAATTAACTGCTCTTTATAAACAGTATAATGCCCCAGATACCGAAAAACAATATTTACACTGCTGTAATCGTTTATTAAAAAAAATTGCATTGCGTACTTATACGAATAAATCTGTAGCAAAACTTTGTGGTATAGAATGGTTAGAGTTTTTATCGCAAACAGCAAAAATGCCAGAATTTATAAACGGCAGCGGAAAGGTATTAGGGGATTTACGATTTCAAAATAAAATTAAAATCAATACTAAAGAGTTGCATCATTTAGCTAAAACTTGGATACAAAATCATCATGTTTAAATTTGAATGGATATGGCTCTTTTTAGCATTGCCATTGCCAATATTAATACAAAAATATTTTAAGCCAGCTGTTAAAAATGACGATCAAGCGCTAAAAGTGCCGTTTTATCAGCAATTAACTAAAATATCTAACGATATAAGCATATCAAATACTAGTAAGTTATCAAAAAATTTAATTTTAGCATGGTTGGTATGGCTGTTATTAATAACTGCAGCTGCTAGGCCAGTATTTCTGATAGCTAATAAACATTTGCCATCTACTGGTAGAGACTTAATGTTTGCTGTAGATATTTCTGATAGCATGCAAATAGCAGATATGGACGCTAACAAACAAAAAGTAGATCGCTTAACTGTAACTAAAAATGTATTAAAAAAATTTATTAAAAATCGTGTTGGTGATCGCTTAGGGTTAATTTTATTTGGTACTTACCCATATTTACAAGCGCCTTTAACTTTCGATCGGCAAACAGTAGAAACTCTACTACTAGAAGCACATACTGGTATGGCAGGAACCCAAACATCAATAGGCGACGCTATAGGTTTAGCAATTAAACATTTAAGAAACCGCCCTGAAAATTCTCGAGTATTAGTTTTATTAACAGATGGCGCTAATACTGCCGGTGAAATGTCGCCTATACAAGCAGCTAAAATTGCTAAACAAGAAAATATAAAAATTTATACTATTGGTATAGGTGCTGATGAATTAGTAATTCCTGGAATATTTGGTTCTTCTTTAGGCTCGCACACGGTAAATCCTTCTGCTGACTTAGACGAAAAAACCTTAACCGAAATGGCTAATATGACTGGCGGTAAATACTATAGAGCAAAAAATTTACATGATTTAACAGATATTTATAAAACCTTAGATACTTTAGAACCCGCGTTACAAGAAGATGAATCTTTTAGAATAAACGAACCCTTATTTTATTATCCGCTAGTAATCGCTCTGCTAATTAGCTTGTTTATAACTATATCACAATTAGGAATACTAAATAATATTAGCTGGAGGAGAAAAAAATCATGGTCGAAATAATTTCTAACTTTCACTTTATTAGGCCATTATGGTTGTTAATGTTAATACCAGTAATAATAGCAATATTAATGTGTTTTAATGCCCAAAGCTTTCCTACTAATTGGCACAAAGTAATTCATCCTAAGCTAATTAATTATTTATTAATAGGAAAAACTAAAAAGATTAATCGCTGGCCGTTATGGTTGTCGTCTTTATGTTGGCTTGTTGCTTGTTTGGCACTAGCTGGACCGGCTTGGAATAAAACTACTATTAATCCTCATAAAAGCGATTATCCTTTAGTTATTGCGTTAGATTTATCTCCTGGAATTTTAGCAGCAGATCTTTCACCTAATAGATTATCTAGGGTATCTTATAAATTACAAGATTTACTAAAATCTAGAGATCAAGGCAGTAATGCTTTAGTGGTTTATTCTGGTTCAGCACATGCAGTAACTCCACTAACAGACGACAATAGAACGCTAATTAATTTAATTCAAACTTTGTCTCCTGCGGTTATGCCAACAATAGGTAACCGAGCAGATTTAGCAATTGATTTGGCTGTCAACTTATTAAAGCAATCTGGGCATACAGAAGCAGATATCTTATTATTTACAAATGAAGTTTCCGCAGCCCAGCAACAAAAAATAAAGTCAATTTTAGCTGGTACTAATATTAAGCTTTCAGTAATAGGTGTAGGCACTGAATATGGCGGACCAATTTTATTGGCAGATGCTAGCTACTTAAAAGATACCAACAACAATGTAAAGCTATTTAAATTACAACATCAACAACTAAAAAAATTAGCAAGCGAAAATGGTGGCAAGTATAGAACAATGACTGTAGACCAAAAAGATTTAGATGCGGTATTGCCTAAAGCTAGTGCTATTACTAAACTTAATATGCAAGAACGTAATGTAGATTATTGGCAAGATATGGGAATTTGGTTAGTGTTATTGTTATTACCTTTTGCATTGTTTGCATTCAGATGGGTATGCCCAGTGCTATTAATTGCTTTAGTGTTGCCAGTAAACGACACCTATGCTTTAGAGTGGCAAGACTTATGGAAAACCAAAGATCAGCAAGCACAAGAAGCTTTTAGCAAAGGTGACTACGCTAAAGCTAGTAGTTTATTTGAAAACCCGAAATGGAAAGCACAATCTTTGTATGCTGCAGGCGATTACCAACAAGCAGCTATGGCCTCTTATACAGAAACTACTGCAATTGATGAATTTAATCGTGCTAATGCTCTAGCTAAAGCTGGAGATTTATCTAATGCTATAATTGCATATGATAAATCATTAGAATTAGATCCTAGCTTAGAAGATGCACAGTTTAATAAAGCTATAGTAGAAAAACTACTAAAGCAACAAAATGAACAACAGCAAAAACAAAAATCTGAGAAAGACAAATCAAAAGATTCACAAAAAAAAGATGGTAATAAAGACTCAGAGCAGCAACAATCTCAAAACGATAAACAACAAGGAAATAACTCAGAGCAACAACAACAGCAACAATCTCAAAACGACAAACAACAAGGTGATAACTCAGAGCAGCAGCAACAGCAGCAACAATCTCAAAACGACAAACAACAAGGAGATAACTCAGGGCAGCAACA
>CAKMZJ010000109.1 GCA_929200395.1 Candidatus Gorgonimonas eunicellae
GATAGCAATAGCCTATGAAGCTAGAAGCTCCGCCTTTTAAGGCGGGGTAGTTCACTTGTTTACATAGGTTTCAGCGGCAAGGTTTTCGAAACGAGTATATTCATTGAAAAATGCTAGGCGGACAGTACCTATTGGACCATTACGATGCTTACCTATTATTATCTCAGCAATGCCTTTTTGTTCGCTTTCAGGGTTATATACTTCGTCTCGGTAAATAAATAATATTAGGTCTGCATCTTGCTCTATAGCACCAGATTCCCGTAAATCAGAGTTTACTGGTCTTTTATTTGGTCGTTGTTCTAATGATCTATTAAGCTGAGATAGCGCTACTACTGGAACATTAAAATCTTTAGCTATAGCTTTTAAAGACCTAGATATACTAGAAATTTCATTAGTACGACCTTCAGAAAATCCAGGGATTTGCATTAATTGTAAATAATCAATAACGATTAAGCCTAGGTCTCCTTGGGTTCGTACTAATTGTTTTATTTTAGAGCGCATAGAAGCTGGGCTTAGGCTAGATGAATCATCAATAAATAGTTTTGTGTTTTTCAATCTTTCAACCGCAGATAGCAACTTAGGCCAGTCTTCATCGTTTAGTTGCCCAGTACGTAGACGTGATTGATTAATTCTACCTAATGAAGAAAGCATACGCATAGTTAGTTGTTCTTTAGGCATTTCTAAACTAAATACTAATACTGGCTTATTAGATGAATTGATTACAGCGTTTTCTGCTATATTCATAGCTAGGGTTGTTTTACCCATAGAAGGCCTTGCTGCTAAAATAATTAAGTCGGATTGCTGTAATCCTGAAGTCATAGTATCAAAATCGCAAAAGCCGGTAGAGCATCCGGTTATACTTTTGCCAGATTTATTTAGTTCATCTATTTTTTTTATGGTTTTTTGCAGTACTTCATGGATGTTTTCAATTTCATTATTAGTTACATTTTGGTTATCTTCAGAGATTTTAGCAATTAATCTTTCTGACTCTTCAATAATAGCATTACTATTTTTACCATCTGTATTGTGGCAAATATCTGTTATTTGTTTGCCAACCTTAATCAGCCGTCTTAAAACAGCACGCTCACGAATAATTTCAGCGTAGTATTTGATATTATAGATGCTTGGAGTATTAAGGGCTAATTCAGAAAGGTAATCTAGACCACCAATTTTTTGTAGCTTGTCTTGTGGTTCTAAGATATCAGCTATAGTTAATGGATCAAATGGTTTGTTTTCTATTCCCAATTGCTCTATAGACTGAAAAATATATTGATGTTCTATTTTATAAAAATCTTGCGCTTGCAATAGATCAGCGATTTGATCCCATGATTGATTATCAAGTAATAAGCCTCCTAATACATGTTGCTCTGCTTCAATAGAATGAGGTAGGCTTTTCATTGCATAGTTATAATTTGACTCCTGTGTAACTATTTCTTTAATCATGATCTTGTGATACGCAAAAAAATAAAAGTTAGATGCCTAACAGCTGAAGGTGCAGGTTTCCAGCAGGTGATTGTAAGTTGCTAGCGAAGGCAGTGTTTCGTTCGCGGGTATAGTATTGACTAAATCAAGAAATATTAGCACAAGACAAAAGATTATAAGACTAAACTATTGAAAGCTATCATAAAGTCTTGATATTGTCATTAAAGCATTTGGAGTATAACAGGGCATTCCTGTGAAAACTCATTTTGAATTTAATCTTTTTCTTTAGCCCTGAAAATAGGCATCTTGAAGATATCTTAGGCTATTAAAACAATAATAGCATTCTAAAAAAATTTTAACAATACCCATTTATTTTGTGTATGCAAATAAAGGTATGTAAAACATAGCTTTTACACACTTTTAGGTAGAAGCTGTATAAATATCGCAAATGATATGATTTTAAACTTGTATAATTGCAACCATAATAAAAGTTTTTGTCGTTTTTTGTAAGCTAGGTTAAATATAGGTAATTTAGTTTCTATTAGTATTTGTTACTTGTTTTGTTAATTTTTGGGGATAATATAACAATTTAATATACTATATGCCAAAAGAGTTATTATGCTAGCTACAATACTAGCTATCCTATTATAGGTATTATGTTCGCTGATGCAATCTGAATAGTTTACAACCCGTGTTGAGTTTAAATTAAACTCTGGTGGATGGAAACTGTTAGAGACACCCAATCCTGCCAAGAAACCACAAACAGCAGCCCCACCAGCTATTAGATATGGTGCTATTCTGGTTACACAATCTACTTGTCTGTAAGGCGACTTAACTTTTAGATAGGTGTTATTATTTTGCGCGATATCATCACAAGTTGGATTTTCTTGAGGGATTTGAATATTTATTGCCTGCATGTATTTACCCTATTTTAGTATATTTTTTTTGGTAAACTAAGTTTTATAGTGAAATGATGTAATTATAATAAATTTGGTAGCGGGGGCTGGATTTGAACCAGCGATCTTCGGGTTATGAGCCCGACGAGTTACCAAGCTACTCCACCCCGCAACTAATACAAGACGAATACTATTACTTATAGCTAAAGTTGTCAAGCAGTTTATTAATAAAACCTATATTTTGAAATATTTAATTAATTCTTCTTTGATTGCATGGTGCTGTAAACTATCACAAACAGCTAGCAAATTTGTTAGTTGAATTTGTTTCAATTGTTCTTTTGGTAAACTATGTAATAGCAATTGCAATACTGTTAATTGATCATGATTAATGCAATGTTCTAGCAAGCCTATAGTATCAATCATAGGTGAAATTGTAATTTTTTGCGATAACAGCGATGGCTGCTTTGTTATTAGCTCGTTAATCTTAGTTAAGTCTCCTAACGCAATGCTAATACGCATGGTTTCTGTTAGCGACATATATTTATGCCAATCAACTTGCGTAGTAAACTTAGGAGCTGCAACACACAAAGGTAATATCATTTCTGTAATTATTTCTGGATTAGCAAATTCCAATAATAACCATGGATTAGGTATCATTCTAGTTAACCAAATATTCATTTGATATAACAAAATAGGTAATAAAATAAAAAATAATGTTCTGCCGTTTGCATCACAAAACGGGTGAATTCTTTGCATGATAGAACAAAGACTTACTGCTAAATTAATTTTTTTAATTGTATTTTCAGGGAAGTCGGTAATTTTTTTATAGTAAATATCTAATAACTGTTGGCAAACTAATGGTTTATCTTGCGAATAATAATAGTAGATATCTATGACAATAGGATGCACATCTGTACATTGACTTTCTTTATTGATAACAAAAAGAAAAGCTTTGTTATTTGTTTTTCCATGTAGATCATCTAAAAGTTGTTGTTCTTGTTGATTTAAACTAGATTGAGCAGATGTTTTCGTTGGGGTATTTACTGCAAAATAAATTTGATCATTAAAGATTACTGGCTTTAGCTTTATTTTTATATTTAGCTTTGCTTCAAAAAATAGCTCTAATTCTTGCATGCGTTCTATAACAGATATCCCTTCATAGCTATCTTTAAAACTATTATTGTTAGCGATTAATCCTTGTTTTATTAACTGTAAAAATTCATAGCCCATATCACTTGCAACTTTACAGCTATAATGAGTTGTAGGGTAGGCGCTATAACCGCCTAAAATTGCATTTACATTACGTAAATCTGTAAAACTAATTTTAGCATTGTTAGTTTGCTGTTGTAATTTTAGTAGATATAAAAAGCCTCTATAGCATTTTTCCATGTACAGCCATTCGTTATCTAGTACGTGCATACCGAGATCGGTTATATTATCATTGTGACTCCAGAATGAGCTTTTAAATCTTTTTTCTGCTTCAATACAAAGTAAATCTATAGATATAGGGTACAACATAAGTTGTTTAGCAAGCATTGGATTATTTTTGTTTACTTTAGGAAAACCATTTTTACTATAAAAACAAGTTGAGTTTGTGATATCAATAGATGCTGCATCTTGCCAAAGGGCGCTAGCGTTAACGTCTATACTAAGCTTCAAGCATGTTATAACTGAATTTATTAAGTCGCTAGCTATTAGTTTTTGTGTAGCAAGTAGTTGGCTATGATTTATTTTAATAATTAATTGTTCTAAAGTGGTTATTTTTTGTGAGTCGTTGAGTTTTGTATTTACAATTAAATATTGCAAATGCATAGATATACGCTTAAAAAAACAGATTTTTGTGGAAGATATAATTCTAGGCAAGGTTCCTTTGCTAGAAGTATCATAGTTGGTAAGATTAGCCGCTTTAAAGGTGTAACTTATTTGTTGTAATAAATCCTCAGCTGTTTGATCAATTATACGATGCTGCTGTTGTAATAAGCATTTTCTTGCTTTAATTAGTTTAGGTTGTGATTCAGCATGGTTAGTTGTTTTATTTGTAAAAGTTGGGTTGTTATTTTTTGCTTCAGTTGCTGGTGAATTAATTAATGCTGAGGAATTGAGTTGTGCTATAACCATGTTATATCCATTTTTAAGTAGCGGCGTTTATTATTGTAATTGACTACTAGGATATAAGAAAGTTTCATTGTTATGGTTATTGAAATAAAAACAGCAGGAGTTAAAACTCTAACAGCTAATTACTAGAGTAAAAATTCTTAGTAAACTAAGCTGTAATTCGGCGGTGAAAATCAGGGGTATCACTTTGATTTAACGAATTAAGAACTATGAGCTCAGCCTTGTTTTGCAATTCAAACATTTGCTGTATTAATTCTTGCTCCTGTTCTTCGGCGCTTTCTAATTGCTCGGTATTGATAAGGCTTTCTTGTAGTTGCTCCATATTATGCATTAATAACAGAATACCATATGCTACCGGGTTATCTGCACCTTCTAAACTTAGGCTATCACCTAAGTGGGGTTGCTTGTGGGCTAAATCTGGCTGTTTTTTATCTTCTATATCTGCAGCTAATATTAAAGCTGCAACCTGTTGTATATTTTCTGGTGACAGATTATTAGCTTCAGTACTTGCTGTTAATTTGTCTGAAATAGGGAAAAAAATTGTCTGTAACTTGAGTAATAAGTTAGGGGTTAATAATTGATTACTAATATCATTATCTTTTTTATTAGTATGAGCTTTTAGTTTCGATTCTTCTATTTGTTGTTGTAGATTTTTTTTATTTATTTGGCTTAATTCTTCTGTATTTTCAATACTTTTTTCTTCAAATTTTTCGGAACTTTCTTCAATTTGCTCGGCCATTTTATTTAAGTGATATGTTGAATTAAGATTGGCATCTTTTATGGTATTATCAATATTGGTTATCGAATTATCAAGCGCTGTTATTAAGTAAGTTAAAAGTTGTTTCTGCTTGAGGTCTTGAGTTTTAATATTATTGTTTTGTTGCAACTGTTGATTACTATTATTAAGTGCTGATATTAGCTCATTTGATTGTTGATATAAGCTAGCTATTTCTTGTTGTATTTTATCGATGGCATCAGTATCACTAAGCTTAGTTATTTCTTGGTTTTTATTTTCTATTGAACTATTTAATTGATTAATCTGTTGTAGTTGTTGGTCTTTTTGTGATTTAATTTCATTTATGGTTTCATCTAAATTATTAATTTTTGTTTCAAGTGCTGATTTTTTTTGTTCTTTAGTTATTTGATTTTTTTGATTGGTTTCGTTTTCTAATACTGAGTTTAAAGTATTAGCAATTTTAAAGCCATGTAATGAACCACCTAAAAACATAATAAGAGTTGCAGCTCCTTCTAAAATAGCTAGGGTATTACCTTTGTATTGACTAAAAAAATGCGTATTTAATTCGGTTAAAGTATTCTGAAAAGCTTCAACTCTATGTTTTAAAGAGGCAGATAAATACGAGTTAAAATTTGGATTGTTATTATCATTTTGCGGTAGCTCGTTAATACCTTCTACTGATGGCGGTGTGTTACTAGTTGCTGTTTCTGCATAAGATAATGTATTTTCGGGGTTGTATCCAGGGTTTATTGGTTCATCTGCTGTAGGTGTCGGAGTGGCTTCTGGAATAGGTGCTGGTTTTGGTGATAAATCTAATGGTTCGGTCATGTTCTGCCTCTAGTTACTGTTATTAGCTAGTTGTGCTAAAATAGCTTTAGCTTTATTTTGCTGCTGTTGCCATTTAGCTGTATTTTGCTTACTAATTGCAAGTGCACTCTCGGCTGCTTGTTTTGCTAACTCAGCTTGATTTTGCGTTAAGAGTAATTTAGCTAACAATAATGTAGCTCTAGGGTCGGTTTTAGTTAACGTAGAGGTATAAGATAAACTACTAATAGCATTAGTTATTAGCTTTAATTTTGTTTGTGTTATTGCTAATGCTAAAAAAAAGTTATAGTTTGTAGGCTGTGATAAGCATAAAAATCTAAATACACTAAGAGCTTGCTTATAGTTGCCGGAATCAAAGTGAGCCTTACCAACTCTATGCATGGTGCTTATATAGCCTGAAATATGAGGTGTCGCTTTATTATTAGTTGTATAATCATCATCTTTTTTTAACATAGTCCCAAACCTTTTTAGCCATTAAACCTAGCATTTTTATCTGCTACGTGTATATTTCGGTTTAATAACTAATAAAATAAGGGTAGGCTTATTCAAGTGAGAGGCTGCTTTAAATCACTTAGACTTTGCAAAAATTTAAGTAACGGATAAAAAACAAAAATAAAATATTATGTATAAATTTTTAAAAAAAACTATAATTTTACAACTAACGAGCTTATTTATTGCTCTATTATTATTTATAAATGCATATGGCGTTATTAGCACTCAACAGTTTAAACATATGTGTGTAGATGAAAAACAAATAAAACACTTTAATGATTTAAACTTAATGCTAGCAAAAGCTACTGTAAAAGATAAAAAACAATGGATATTTAATTTTGATAATATGTATAACTCGCCATTAGTATATGCTATTGATGTAAAAAATTTACCAATTGCTAAGCTAATTATAGAGCATTGTATTAGAGAAAATATTAATTATAATAATTTTACTATGAGCGATGGCACATCGATGCTAACTCTTGCCGCCAAAAAAAATGATTACGCTACGGTAGCTTTTTTATTAAACTATAATCACCCTGTGCAAATGGATTATATCTTCAAGCTTAATTCGCCACTACACGAAGCCGCAAAGCATCAAAATTCTATGGTGTTTATTATTTTAAAAGAAAAATGCACCGATACCACCCTGTTTCATCGTCGAGATAACAAAGGCTTAACCCCAATAAACTATTTAATTGGCCAACAAAAAGAATTATTAGCAATTGAACTATTACAGGCTTTTCCGGTAGATTTAAATCATATTCCTACAGATTTTAAAGGCATGAGTTATTTGCATTATGCTGTTTATAATCAAATGCATGAATTAACCAAAACATTATTAGAGCAAGGTTTTAATCCTAAGCAAGCTTCAGACTTAGGAACAGCATTAGACTTAGCTATACAAACTAATAACTCAAATATTATCAACCTAACCAAATATTGCAAAAAAAAGCAATATATCAACAGCGAGCAAATAGAAAACTACTGTTGTTTAACTGCTATACTGCATTGTTATAGAAAAAATAAAGCAGGCTATCAACCAATATTATAAAATTGACAGCTATTAATTAAAAGTCTACTATCTTATATGACTAGCAATAATTCTAACTATAAAGCTATATCTTAATTCAGCATGACACTAATAACAAGTATCTTAGT
>CAKMZJ010000110.1 GCA_929200395.1 Candidatus Gorgonimonas eunicellae
GCAATTCGCTATGAATTAGGAAGCCCCTTCCTTTAGGGAGGGGAGCATGTCACAAAAGAACTTATATTAACAATTGTATTACAATCCTGCTAATAATGAAGCAATGCTAAGGTAAATTAATTGTAAAAAACTTATATTTAATCTTTGTTGGCTATTAGCCATTCTATCGCCTGCCTTTGTGAAATTATACAGTTGAACAATAGAAAAACAGTTGGTGTTGTTAGCGACGCATGAATCAATATTATTGTTATCTTGAGCTCTATTTGGCATTATTTTTTTTAAAGCGAAAGTATTTATACAAAAAGGGGCAGTTGAATCACAGCACTTAATAGCATTCGTACAATTACCTGTATCACAAATTATTTGTGATTGTTGATTATTATTACATCTGGCTAATGGCATTATTTTGTAATCAAAAACAAATAAGTTGGATGTTTGATTTTTATATATTTCTACAGCACAAGTTGTACTTGGTGGTGTAGAGATAAATGCTTGTATATCGGTTTCTTCTGTTTTATTGTAGCCCATAATCTCTAAAAAATCTATTAAATTAGTCTGCATAGTTGTTTTAGGAATACTTACTTCTTGAAGATTGTTTGCGGTATATTTAACTGCAACA
This sequence comes from Candidatus Gorgonimonas eunicellae, assembly GCA_929200395.1. Lineage (GTDB taxonomy): Bacteria > Pseudomonadota > Gammaproteobacteria > Pseudomonadales > Endozoicomonadaceae > CAKMZJ01. The sequence continues at coordinate 620 of CAKMZJ010000110.1, forward strand.
CAAAGTTTAAAAAAATTATTTTGGTTGTTTCTCTGATGTTGTGCTTGCAGTAATGTATTATTTGGATGATCAATGGCAAATGATAATACTTTTGATAACAATAACGGTAGTAAAATTATTGAGTTCATACTTCTATACACCTAATATTGCAAGATAATCGTATATATTTTAGCTATTAAAGCTATTCACGAATATCTAGATAAATTATTCAGACTGTGTTCATGATGCTTCCAGTCTGGCATTACTTTAGTTAATAAGTTATAAAATTCTTTACTATGATTAAAGTGAATTAAATGACAGAATTCGTGCATTAATACGGATTCAATACAAGCTTGTGGATATTTTATTAAGTTAGAATTAAGAGTTACAATATTTTTTGTCGAGCAACTCCCCCATCTAGATTTCATATTTCTTATTTTAAAGCTCGGTTTTATTAACTTTTGCTTAATGATTGTTATGAAATATTTCCAGTTATTTTCAAAAATATCTGAAAATAATAACTTAGCTTGCTGCATATACCAGTTTTGTAGTTGTTGTTTTATATTCTCTGCAGTAATAATGGGTGCAGTAATATGTAACAGGTTATTGATAATTCCAACACTATTGACACAGCTACAATCAATTTTAAGTGGATAGCTAGTACCTAGATACGAATGTTGTTCGCCATCTATATATTGCTTAGGAATTAAATTAGTTGTAATGCTTTTAAAGTAAGCTAATTTTTTTACAATCCAATTAGCTTTTTTTTGAATTATGCTGTGTATCTGTTTATTATTTGTGGCAACTGGTGCTTTTATAATAACTTGTTGATTATTGCTAACTTCTATACTAATAGTTTTACGAACAGAATAATAAACATTATAAGATATTTTGTTATCTTTGTGTATTAAAGTAAAAGGTTGTGGTAACAAGTGTATTTCCTTGAAAAAACAATGCTATACTTCTTGTGTATAGTTGTGGAATATATTGTTTAAATTGTTCAGCTGAATCAGAGACTCTACTGCTTTGGGTATGGCTATAAATTTTAACTGAGCGCCTTTAGAGCTTGCAAACTTTATCCATGAAAGCAAAACTGCCATGAGTGAGCTATCAACTGCTTTAACTTCTGATAAATCGATGTTAATATGCGTAATATTAGCATTAAAGCATTTTGTTAGAGTTTGAAACCCTGATTTTTCAGCTTCATTAACACAGCTAAAGACTAAATCACCTTGAATATAAATTGTGTTTTTATCTACATTAGATACTATTTTAAACATATAAACCACCAATTATAATAAAAAAGTTAATAATAAAAATTTATAATTTATCAGCATATAATATTATAGTTTGTAATACTAATTAATATCGTTGTAGAATGTTTACTAATATCACCTTAAATCTAATATATCTTTAATGTTTTATAACACTTAAAGGTGTTTGAGAGCCATTAATTAATTTACGTGCTTTATTTAACTCTAGGTCGATATACAATTAGGAGGCTAATATAACTATTATTAACTTTGAGGTTTTATCTACTAATTTATCATGACTTACAAAAATAATATTATACCAACTAATTCTATAGTTACTATTATAGACTTAGGATCAAATAGTTTTCATATGATAGTTAATAAGTATGAATTAAATAGCTTTAAGGTTATAGCAAGGTTCATGCGTAATGTTAAATTAGCTGAGAATTTTTCTAATAATAATTTACTCTCTCAAGAAGCTATAGCAAGAGGATTACAATGTATCCGTGAGTTCGCACAATATTTAAAAAATAACCCTGCTAATATTGTATATGCCGTAGCTACTAATACACTAAGAAAAGCTCTAAATAGTGATTTGTTTTTATCAGAAGCTGAAGCAATATTACAATATCCAATTAAAATTATATCTGGTGAGGAAGAGGCAAAACTAATTTATTGGGGTGGGTTTAATTCACAACTACAAGAAAATTTTAGAAGATTAGTTATTGATATAGGCGGTGGAAGTACGGAGTATATTGTAGGTGCAGGTTTAGATATAAAGTTTTTAACAAGCTTACAATTAGGTTGTGTAGTATTTCGTGATAGATACTTTGGTAATAATAAGTTGTCTAAAGCAGGATTTCAATCTGCATATTATGCTGCTAGAGTACAGCTTGATAAAATTGAAAAACAAGTAAAAAATAGTAAATGGGAGCAAGTCTTTGGTTCTTCAGGAACTATAAGATCCATATATAATGCTGTTAAGTCAACTAATAAACGTCATTACATTATTTATGATGATTTAATACATCTTAAAAATAAAATTCTACATCGTTCAAATATAAATGACATTAACATTCCTAAATTGCCACCTAAAAAACGTAGTACTTTTCCTTCTGGTTTAGCTATTTTATTGGCTACATTTGATGCTTTAGGTATTACCCATATGGAGTTTTCTGAAGGTGCTTTACGTGAAGGTATGTTATATGAACTTTCTATGCACAGTCATAATTATGAAACTAATGAGTGTACTATAAGAGAATTAGAGTCCCGCTATAAAGTAGATGCATCTTATACAAAAAATTTTTTAGCTAATATAGATTATTGCTTTTCTATAGCTAGAAATAACTGGGGACTAACTGATGCCCACTTATTTTTAATTAAAACAGCAGCGAGACTATGCAGGATAGGAATTTATATGTCATATATGAATTATCATCATCATAGTGTATATTTAATAAATAATATAAATATGTTTGGTTTTTCTAATGAGCAAAAAAAATATTTAGCTGTGTTAATAAAAAACCATATTTATAATATATCAAAATATATTTTATCTGAAGCAGTAGATGATCCAGAAACAAGCTATATTAAGTATTTAATATTAATTATAAGAATTGCAAATATTTTAACTATTGGCAGACAAAAAAACCAACAAATAGATTATAATGTTGACTTTTATGATAAAACTATGATGTTTTATTGCAATCAACAATGGATAAACGATAATCCAATAAATTACGAAGGTTTAATCGAAGAAGCAAAATTATTAAAAAAAACTCCCTACTCTCTTATAATCAATGTGTCAGATGATTAAAAGTAAACAGCATAGAGAGTATAGGCTTTAACAACTATGCTTACCTACTAAAGACTATTTCTCCATGTTATCAAAGTATCTTTACTAAAAAATTTTAGGTTTATATATTTTCTACTTGAAGATACGTCTTTTAGCAAGCAATTTCTTTATTAAATTTTATAGTAAAATAACAATAACAATTATATAATATATATTATATGTGTTAAGGATTTTTTATATAACTTAAAATAGATGACGGTATAAATTTATGATGGATATTAAATCAGATTGTAAACAACATAAGCAAATTAATATTAATGCAACGAGGTTTAATCTAAATGATAACTTTAGCGATCGTCATATAGGTATTAATTATGATGAAGAGTTACAATTACTACAACAACTAGGAGTAAATTCCTTAGAAGAATTAATAGTACAGATAATTCCTCAGAATATATACAATAACAAAGAATTAAATTTAGCAGAAGGTATTTCTGAATATCAGGCAACAACTATTTTACAGGAAATAACCAAAAAAAATAAACTTTTCAAATCCTTTATTGGTATGGGCTACTATGGTACTAAATGTTTACCAGTTGTTGTTAGAAATTTACTAGAAAATCCTGCTTGGTATACTGCTTATACTCCTTATCAAACTGAAATTTCCCAAGGCAGATTAGAAATGCTGCTTAATTTTCAACAAATGATTGTTGATCTTACCGGCCTACCTATTGCCAATGCCTCTTTACTAGACGAAGCAACCGCCGCTGCTGAAGCTATGACCTTATGTTGCAGAGCATCTAAAAACAAGACCAAACAACCAGTATTTTTAGTAGATGAAACTGTTCATGAATATACTATTGATGTACTAAAAACCAGATCAAAATATTTAGATATAAACGTTAAAGTTGCAAATATTACCGAGGTAGATATCAACGATAATATTATTGGAATTTTACTGCAATATCCTAATACTTACGGCGATATATCTAACCTAAAGCATATAATTGCAGAAGCTAAAACAAAAAATGTTTTAATTGCAATGGCAACAGATCTACTAGCATTAACTTTACTGCAATCACCAGGAAGCTTGCAAGCCGATATTGCTTTTGGAAATAGTCAAAGGTTTGGTGTTCCCATGGGCTACGGCGGTCCTCATGCTGCTTTTTTTGCAGTTGCTAAAAAGTATCAACGTTTAGTACCAGGTAGAATAGTTGGTGTTTCTACTGATAGACGTAATAAAAAAGCATACAGATTAGCTTTGCAAACTAGAGAGCAGCATATACGTAGAGAAAAAGCCACCTCAAATATTTGTACTTCACAGGCGTTACTTGCTAACATGGCGACATGCTATGCTATTTATCATGGCTCGCAAGGGTTAACAGCAATTGCTCAACGCATAAATACATTAACAAAAATATTATGTGTGGTTTTATCTGAATATTATATAACAACTAATACTAGTTTTTTTGATACTCTAGTTCTTGAAGTTGAAGATAAGCAACAAGAAGTTTATCAGCGAGCACTAGCTAAAAAATATAATCTACGGCTTATACAGCAAGATAAAATAGCTGTAAGTATAGATGAATTAACAACAGTAACCGACATTGTAAACCTAATAAGCATTATAGTTAACATAGATGACTTTGAAGTAAAGAAAATTTATCAAATAGAAGCTCTGTTAGAGAAACATTTTCCACATATAGGCATTCAGCAACAACAGCTAAGGCAAGATGCCATACTAACGCATCCAGTATTTTCTAAATATCATACTGAAACCGAATTACTACGTTATTTAAAACATTTAGAAGCAAAAGATTATTCCTTAGTACATGGCATGATACCTCTAGGATCATGCACCATGAAATTAAATGCTACCTCGCAATTACAACCGTTATCTTGGCAACATTTAGCCAATATGCATCCGTTTGTACCGCAAGATCAGGCTCAAGGTTATCTACAGTTAATAACCGAATTAGAAAATCACTTGAAAGCAATTACTGGTTTTGATGCTATTTCCATGCAGCCAAACTCTGGTGCGCAAGGTGAATTTACTGGCTTAATTACCATTAGAGATTTTCATATAGCAAATAATAACCCTGAAAGAAATATTTGCTTAATTCCACAGTCGGCACATGGAACTAATCCAGCTTCAGCTGCTATGGTAGGTATGAAGATTATAATTGTAAAATGCGATCAACAAGGCAATATAGATGTTAACGATTTAACAGCAAAAGCAATTCAGCACCAAAATAACTTAGCGGCACTAATGGTTACTTATCCTTCAACCCATGGAGTTTTTGAAGATAAAATCAAACATATATGTGAGGTAGTTCATCAGCATGGTGGTCAAGTTTATTTAGATGGCGCTAATATGAACGCTCAAGTTGGAATAACTAACCCTGCTATTATAGGCGCCGATGTTTGTCATTTAAATTTGCATAAAACCTTTGCTATACCTCATGGTGGTGGTGGTCCAGGAATGGGGCCAATAGGAGTTAAATCACATTTACAACCATATTTGCCTACACATTGTGTTGTTTCTGATGCAGAAACAAAGAATTCTGTAGCCTCTGCTCCCTTTAGTAGTGCTTCTTTATTAGCCATAAGTTGGATGTACATAACTACTTTAGGTAGAACAGGCTTACGACGAGCTACGCAAGTTGCAATTTTAAATGCTAACTATATTGCGAGTAAATTATCAGAATATTATTCTTTGCTTTATACAGGTAAAAATAATAAAGTAGCTCATGAGTGCATTATTGATATTAGACCCATAAAAAAAGCTACCGGAATATCTGAAGAAGATATTGCTAAAAGATTAATGGATTATAGCTTTCATGCTCCTACAATGTCGTTTCCGGTACCAGGAACATTAATGATAGAACCAACAGAGTCGGAATCATTAGCAGAGCTTGATCGTTTTATCAATGCAATGATTGCAATTAAGCAAGAAATAATCCAAGTAGAAACTGGCGTATGGTCAAAAGATAACAATCCATTAGTCAATGCACCTCATAGTATAGCTGACCTCGCAGATGAAACTTGGAATTATCCATATACCAAACAACAAGCTGTGTTTCCGTTAGCATATCTACAGCAAAATAAATTTTGGCCATCAGTTAACCGTGTAGATAACGCTAAAGGCGACAGAAATCTTATATGTACTTGCCCAGATATCAATGAATATTCATAGTAATGGTAACTGCGGTAATATAATTGTTTATTATCTATAGAGAAAACTAATGTTTCTGCGTAACAAGATACTAAAGCGTGGAGCTAGTAAAGCAGTATTCACAAGATTTAAGCTCAATATTAACGCGATTAATATAGCTTGTTTTGTTTTAGGTAGTATTACCAGCTGCTTAATAACAATATGGTGTTGTTATCTATTAGCTATTGATTTTACTAAAACTAAAAACTATATAGCTGTAGAGCAACCTGAGGTGCAAACTACAGACAACCAAAATAATCAACCAGCCACACCAAAATTTAAGTTTTATTATTATTTACCTAAGAATCATACAGAAAAAAATATTACTAATAAACAAGATTATTCTGTTATTAACTACGAACAAAAAACTAATCATGCAGTAGTAAATAAAAATACTACAAATAATAATACTGTTATAAAAGCTACAACTAAACAAACAGTGTATTATTTACAAATAGGAATTTTTAAAAATTTAAAACAGGCTCAAAGAATTGTTTCTAAAATAGAATGCCTTGGATTTGTTTCTGTTATAGAAAAAATTAAATTTAATACCCAAAAAGATTGGTTTCGAGTGGAGATAGGTCCTTTTTTCAATTTAGAAGAAATAGATAAAGCTCAAAATAAAATATCTAATCAAGATATTAATAATACTTTATTCCAATATCGAAAAAAAATAATGCATTAATATTTTTGAATTATCGTTTATCAAAAAGTGCCGTAAAACCCGTTCCTTTAGGTACGGGATATAAGGCATA
>CAKMZJ010000111.1:0-5489 GCA_929200395.1 Candidatus Gorgonimonas eunicellae
GCAGACACAAATTATATATCGAATAGTAATTTAAGTTAACTACTCGTTAAATAAAAAATTTTCTTTTTCTTCCATTGTTGCATTTTGCATTTTAATATAATATTTACTAATAAGTTTTTTAAGATGTGGATTCCGCTCTTTTAAATAACTTAAAATTTTTTCAATATTTTTCTTTAAACTTTTGTTACTAGTGTGTATTAATATATATTTAATAAGTTCTACATTATTATTTAATACTGCAACTTCAAGAGGTGTTATATTAACTAGAGGTATATTTTTTTCTAATAGTTTATAATCGTATTGTATTATTTCTTTAATCTTAGTTAAATCACCCATGATACAATAAATATAAATTTTATCTATTACTTTCATACTTACTTGCCAGTCTATTTTACTATTTATTTGAGGTTCTGAATAGCATAATGGAAATATTTTAGCTATAGATCTATCTATAGATAAAGAGAGTACATCCCATACATATTCTGGACTACTTGTAATCCAAAAACCTTGTTGATATAATAATAAAGGTAATAAAATAAACAAAAATGTCCTTCCAGTACCATCAGATAACGGATGCAAGTATTGTAACTCTCTACATAAAACTAAACTTAATTGTAATACTTGCTCTAAAGATGGCTTCTCAATATTATTTATAGCTTGATAATAATTTGCAAACAAATTATTAATATATTTTTTTTTAGATTGTTTACCAATATAATATACGAACATATACGGATTCAAGGAACTACCATATATTTCTATTAAATATATTTTGTTAGGATCATCATATTCCTCTGCTTTATCATAATCGCATGATATTTCATCTAATTTAGCATTTATCATATCTTCCATAGTTGCTATTACTCGTCTACTGCCTGTATAATAACTTTTTTTAAATAGCTCTATTAATATTTCTGGGGTATAACGAAAAGATAAATAAACAGAAGAAGATATATCTTCTCTTTTATTACAACCTATAACTTCACTTGTTTTAACTAAAAAGTCATAATCTATATGTTTATGCTGATCGATTTCATTCAATGCAAATGCTAAACCTCTTAAACTATTTAACAAGTAACCTTGTTCATTTTCAAAGTATAATCTACCTTTATATTGCTTTTCACCATCAATAAATAATTTCCAAACATCGTAAAATTGAGGGTTAGCAACCTCAAAAGATGCTAGTAATTTTTCTAAAGAAATACAATTGTGTAATAAATTAGCAATGATAGGAAATATATTCCTATAACATTTTTTTATATTGTTAGTGACTACTTGTTTATCAGATACAAGTAGTTGATAATTATAATCTATTTTATCATTATGAAATTTAGTATATATATTAGATAAATCAGATATTTCAGCAATATTAGTTTCAAAAATGTTAGCTAAATATTCCAATATAGAAATTCGTATAGCTCTATTTTTTATGCTGAATAAAGAATATTCTAATTTTTTAGATAATTTTTTAATTAAAGTATTAGCAAAACCACTTAACTTAGCATGAGAACCAAAATCACGATCGTTATATTCAATAGTTGTACTAGTGAGATAATAGTCTAATTGTAAATTTAACATTGTATCTATTATTAAATATAGATAAAAATTTTTATCTTTTATAATTTCATTATTTTCATCTAAGTACCTACCTTTGTTTGGTAATAAGCTTTGTATTGATCTTTGTTCTTGTTGTTCAAACTGGTTATAATATTTTATATCTGAATTATTTTGATAATAAGGTACATCAGCTATCATAATATTCCTTAACTGCTATAATTATTATAAGTCTAAGATTGTTTATTTATATTTTTTAACTACAAACTTTTATTATACATTTTTTATTAAAATATCATAAAAAACAACAATAGTATAAATTAATTATTTTAATGTCGCCAGCAAACACTAACAACAATCCACTAAATGTTATTGCAACAGAACCGTACGGATATGAAATAACAGATACTAATAAATAAAAGCTTATAAAAAAATATATTAGGTACTAGAAGCACAAGAAAATATTAAAAATAATGTTTAGCTTGATTATTTTGTTATAAACATATAATCATTACAGGTATATTGACATACTATATTTTAAATAGTACTTTATAATTTAGGTTTATATAACTTTTGCCTAAAAACATAATTAATAAAAATAATATTATGAGGAATAAAAATGCCTAAATTATTTCTAAGTTTATTTTTTTTCATTAGCTTTAATTGTGTTGCCACCCTACCTATTAATTGCACTAATATAGCTAATAACACTCCTAAAACAATCGCCAATATTCTTAATTATCTATGTTACTATAATGATTTAAACAAAATAAACTGCATTACAAAAAACACTTCCATTTTAAATGATTGGATCGCAAAAGGATACTTTATTATCGTAGATCAAGCTAATAATATAGTTTTACTTCCGTATGAAATATTAAAAAAATTACTTCTATCATCGTATTTTGGATACACTACCTTAGATTTAATAGAAGATTCAAATGTTATTTCTGTTAAAGATTCATCCACAATACCAAAAATAATAAATACATCATCTATAGTAAAACTACCAGTTAATTCAATAAATAAATTTATAGCTTACAATGAATACGATAGGTATTATGGTAAATTTTCTGTCAAACATTTTGTGACAGCCTTAATAATTATTGGATCTGCTATTTTAGTTATTATCATTACCTGTGTATGCGTCAGTAAATTTAAATCAAAGAAAAAAAACCGGCTCATCCCAAGAAGAAACATAGATATAGAAAAAGAATCTATGCAAATGCAAGAAGGCTATTCTACAATGCCATAAATAAAATATAGCAGATAAAACCATAAGCCAAAGAATTACATGGGTGCTCAGTATTACGTGTCATAGGTATACGGAAGATAAAATGATAAATTTTTAACTACTTCTATAGTGAAAATCACGTCTATATAATAATAGATAGTACTACATTATGTGATGAATGTTACTTTGTTTAAAATTTATTAAAATTTGCAGATATTAATATAACTTTAATTAATAAAAGGGATTATATCTGCAATGGATCATCATAATAGAATAACAACAAACACAAATAACACACATGAATCAGTAGAAGAAGCTACTAATAATGAGACTACAGAACCTTACTTATCTGATGTTCCACATACGATCGCTAACAACCTAAGTTTGAATCAAAGAACTACAAGTATAAATAGTAAGCAGTTGGATGCTTTATTTATAGCTGATAAATTAATAAAAGCACAAGATCTTTATAATAAATTAATAAATGATGAAAACATAGATGATTGCGAAAAAATTACTTTATTCTTTGAATTACATAGTTTAGCTAAACCTGAATATAAACAATTATTTAATATAGAACCACATGTAAATGGTTGTCAGTTATCTATTGCTAATCAGTTATTAATAAAAATAACTAATGAATTAATAGTTTCATATTTACAAGATGATATTGAAAGTTTATCTACTAAACTAATAGCCTTTATAAAAAAAGAAGAGCTTAATAGTTTAAATATAATCATAATTATTTTTGGCAATTATATGCCATCAAATCATACAATGAGTAATCTTCTTAGTCATTTGCAAGATAAATTTATAACATTATTATTAAAATTAATTAATTTTAATATAGTTAATCAAAATATTTCTTTAGCAGATTCTTTATCTGCTAAGGGAAGTTTTAGCTTGTTATTTAATAATAATGATATTTTATTTTTGCTATTAGAAAATCAATATATAGATTCATTTAAATATACTCTAGAAAACTTATCTTTTAGTGATAATCTAAATTTAGATGCAAGTTTATGCGATGAAAGTTTGGTTAATCTAGAATTTTATGCTGAGTATTCAAATGACTTGTTAGCTACTACTGCAGTATGTAATATTAATTGTTTTCGATTATTATATGAAAAAACAGCTATTAATGAAGAAATTGCAAAAAATATTTTATTAACAGAAGTTTTATCTCTTGGTATGATACCACCTGATATTTGTTTTGAGTTATTTAAAAAATTAGACCCCTCTAATTTAGCTAAGTTCCAACCTTCAGTAGAAGACTTAGGTGTTTTGCTTAGTGGAAATAACAGTCTAATATCTTATATAAACCACTTAACAGATCAAACTAAAATAAAGCAACATGTATTATTTTTATGCACAATTTTACAAAACTTAGAAATAGATACATTACAAGATTCTAGTAAAGAAGCCATAATAAATGAGTTTACAAATAAAACTGTATTTTGTAATACACTACTATTTTACGCTAAGTTCTCTAAAGATGAACAACATATAATAGATACATTTATTTACAATATAATTCCAACTATGTGGCCTATTTTACGAAGTATTAAGGATAATGTAGACACGGTAGATGTTTTTTTAACAGTGCTAGATAGAGTACCTCCTGAGAAAAAATATGAATTTTATGTAAAAACGCATAATACCTCTTTTGTTATGGGTCTAGTCTCTTTGATTTATAGTTCTTTAACAGTAAAAACTATAGTAGATAAAGCTAAAAAACTATACGATAACTATTTAAATTTAGAAAACTTAAAAGAATTAGTAAATTGTGACGATTTTCAAGCTCTATTTGGTGTAGATGGCAAGGTAACTTGGAATTCAAAAGAAGAACATGAAATTTTATTTATAAAAAACAATTTGGCTATGATTGTTAGTTTCTCTTATATAATAAATATTTTCATGCGAAATAACCCTGATATAAACACTAAATGGGATGCTTTTTTTCTGCTTGAAAAGAAACAAGATAATCAACCAACATATGAAAATATACCTATTAGCAAATATGGTTTAGCAAATATATTTCGCAACTACTTTCCCCTGTTTTATTCACAATATAAAAAATATCAATCTAAATTGCTACTAAACAATTTTATTGAAATGTTAGATTTAGGTGACTATAAAAAATATTTTCTTGAAGATAACGGAGAAAAATTAGATTTATCTATAAAAAAACATGAAGATTATTTAGCTACAAAATTTAATAAATTTATTGAAGAACATAAAAGCACAGAAGACGATAATTTATTTACTATTACCGATAAACACCTAACAGATATTAAATCTACTTGCAATATAATAAACACTCCTAATGAAGAAACAGCTAAATACTTAGTATGTCTTGCGTATTTATTCGTGCATTATTCATCTGCTAAAAAATTTGGTACAGAATATACATCTCCGGTGCCTTTAAGAATATATGCTTCTGCTTTGTTACAAAAGGCTTATGACCTAGATAAAAATTGTATTATCGCAGATACCCACAATAATTCTTTTACATCATGGAAAGATAAACTTTTAGGTATAAACCAAGCCTTTAGCTGTACAGATGCTTTGTCTGGAAATATGCTGTGGTATCTTAAGAATAATTATCCACAAAATATTTTAGAAAGAATGCTACCTATAGAAAGCTTATAATAGCTATATACACGTAGCAGATGAAATTAGATGTGCCACGTGTATAAAT
>CAKMZJ010000111.1:5589-7609 GCA_929200395.1 Candidatus Gorgonimonas eunicellae
TATAAATTTAACCAACGACCTAGTAGCCTTATTGCGACCTGATAAAATTTTTATACCAATAAGCTTTATTATTTTAATAATATATATGGCATAATGGTTATATATAACATACGTAATAAAAAGTTTAATTGCCCTCCAGATTGCATCTGGCTGTTATTTTCTTCTTCCGCAAACATTGGTGCTAAGGTAAAACAAGATATACCACTATGTTGATTGCTAGTGCATATATTGCCATTGTTATTCTTTATAGGTTGCGAACCCAAACCCATAGTTGTTACTGATTTCAATAAAAATGCATTTGATTTTTCGCACATAGTGTCAGGATTACAACATTTAAAAGCTATATCGCATTTATTATTTTTTGAGCTATTACAAATTATATTATTAGCTGAATTAGTAGCACATTCACTTTTAGAAAATGAATTATATTCAGCTATAAAATCTCCAGTTGTTGTATTTTTAGATATCTTAAGACCGCATAATTTATTGGTATCATATTCTATATGCAAGTATTTAGCATTTTTCAGTGCCAGAGCTAATTTACTCGGATCAAGGTCATTCAACCCTTCCTCAGAATTTACATCTAAACCAGCGGTCTTGAGTTTAGCATAAGTATCTAATACCATACTTGTTAATTTATTTCCTATTAAATTAGGGTTTAACATGCTGTATTGGCTTGTATCTACAAAACATGATCTAGGTGTTATTTGATTGTCATCTCTCACAGAGAGCGAATTACTATAATCGTTAACAGGACCAGATAATGCCTTGATAATTAAAAGTGGTAATATTAATAAAGATTTCATTGTTATTCTTTTTTGTTAATTTAATGTTAAATAATTTTTTAAAATAATGATTCTAATAATTTTTTAGTTAAAACTAAAATTAATTTCAACTGAAAATATAATACAAGACTATAGTATTTTAATCAATATTTTATAACATATACAATAAAATTTTAAATAAAATATTTACTTCATAGTTAAAACATCTTGAAATACAACCAGCATTTCTGCGTTATTTTACCTTGAATTAAACCATTTTACTTAGCCCTGAAACCTAGCATTTTCATCTGCCACTGGTATAACTAATTAACTAACGAAAGCTTTTTTGGTAGTATCGAAAATTAACAAACATATTCTGTTCCAGCACTAAGCGTAAAAAATTATTGCATGGAAAGAAATGTATAATTATCGACAATACAGAGGTTATGATGATTATAAATTTAAAAAGTATTATTATTTCAATACTGCGGATATTTTTTTAGTATCTTCCATAGTTGAATAAACATATAATCTCTAACCATTTATGGTATAACAGTTCACAAAATTCTCTTTATTTTAAAAGGTACAGAGAAGAAAGAGTATATCTTATCTCAGGTGTTGAAACTGATTGCTTAATAAGTTCCTTACTCCTTATATAATTTAAAAGTTTTTCATATTCATTTGCAATGTATATAGAAGATAAAGATACTTTTAAGTTGTGAATTAACTCTTCTCTAAAACAATCGGCCTGAATACAGTCATATTGTTTTTTTAATTCATTCAAAAATGGATCTATATGACTTAAACGCTTTTTAAAATCTGTTTTATTTAAAATTTGTCTATTATTACAAGATTCTCCTGCAAGTGATCCAAAGCAACTGCAATGACCATAGACTGCAACACCTATGATAATTTCATTTGAAGAAATTTTTGTTTTTGTAGAAATTTTATCATCTAAAGAAGTAATTGAATAAGCGGCTAGCAAATTAAGATATCCATAATTATAACTATGACCTTCATAGTAGTCATTATCTCTATCTCCATGTAATCCATTAAACCCCTTATTATTCTCAACGGTAAATGAAAAGTTATTTAGCGCTCCTATTTTAATTAAAAAATCAAGCTCTTCATATGAAATTTTAATATCAGCATTAGCATTTGATATTATCAGCAAAAACGCAAAAATATATTTAATGAAAAGTGGTAATATTGATAAAGATTTCATTGTTATCCTTTTTTATTATTGTTATTTTAAA
>CAKMZJ010000112.1 GCA_929200395.1 Candidatus Gorgonimonas eunicellae
AAATGCGAGTTTTCAGCAAGTGATTATAAGTTTTTAGCCAAGGCAGTGTTTCGCAAGTTTAGTGTCGACTAAATCAAGAAATACTAACGTAGGATAAAAGCTTAGAAGCCTTGCCCTCTGGGGGCTATTAAAAAAATCTACTTCATCGTTAAAACGCTTTGAAATGCACTTGCATTCCTGCAGCATTTTGCCTCGAATTAGATCTTTTTCTTTAGCCCTGAAACCTAGCATTTTCATCTGCCACGTGTATATAATAAGGATTCTAGTGTTCGATATAAAAAACTTGATTAGTTTTTATAATGGGTAAAGGTTTTTGTTCGCCTTCTGGAATAACTTGTAATTCAAAATTAAAGTACTCTTTATCGGTTATTTTAATTTCTGCCAAGTAATATATAGCATTGTCTTCTATGATTTCTCGGAATACTAATTTAGTTTTTTGCGATAGCAAATTAGTTTTAGTACCAGTAACTTTTGCCTTTATTGCGTAATCTTTGCATCCTACAAATTTTGTTTTTTGTAAATCTGACTCTGTATTAGCAACTTTATGTACTGATATATTAACCATTGCATATTTACCAGATCTGGTAATATTATAAGCTTTAGCAATTTCTGGACTTAAAAAAGTAGTATTAAACGTACTAAAATGTATTTTATAGTTTTTAAAAATAAAGGGGCCGGTATTTTTAGTAGTAGCTTCTGGAATTCTATCTATGATAGTTTGAGTTGTTGCAATAGCAATGTTACAATTAATTACTAGGCTAAAAAGTAAAATATTATAAAATTGTTTAACTGTTAGATTCATAAGTGCAATATTTGTATGTTAGTTGATATCCTCTTAATATACACTTTCTACTTGAAAGTGTATACTAAAAATAGTCACTTTGTTATCTTACCAAGACATAACACAACAAATAACCCTAACGATAAATTGCCTACTATTACCTCTATACAAGCAAATACTCTCGATAGGCTATATGGTGTTATATCTCCATAGCCTAAAGTAGTAAAAGTAACAATACTAAAATACAAACAAGTTAAAAAATTATGTATATTTGAGATAACATTAGCATTATGATTATAGCTAATCATATTATGTGCATCATTTACACCTAAATAGAAAAAAATACCTGCAAAAATTACAATAAAGCCAAAAACAAAAAATAATAATCTGTGTGGATATTCACCATAACCAATGATAAAATCAACCAACCAAGAAAATCCTCTAGATAATGACATATATTTCATCTGTTTACGTTGCATTCTCATTTCTTTATAAAAAAAATATCTAGATGCACTATGCATTTGTTCTGAATCTAAATATTTTTTTAGCATTCTTGCTGTCTCTTCAGCTTCTCTATATAAATCTTTACTTGGTTTATGTCTTGTTTTAATTAATAATTCTTGTTGCAAACATTTACCCCAATTAATAAACTCTACTCTAGTGTTTTTAAAAATGCTTCTTAAAAGATTACAACCAGATAAATTAGTTTGGTTTAAATTAGCATTAGTAAAATTTGCTTTCAAAAAATTACTACCAGATAAATCAACTCCATACAAATGAGCTCCAGTTAAATCTGCTCTTGATAAATCTGAATTAATTAATGTACAGGGTTTATTGCCAATATGCAGATTTATACCTTGTAAGTTGGTTTTACAAAGTATAAAACCTTCCATGGGAATTCCTGTTTTTGCCCTTTTTTCTAGTTTTTCTATAATATTTATTTTGCTTTTATCTATTTTAGCTTCATGCCAAAAACAAAAAGATCCGCCAGCTAATGCGTAATCGTTACATTCTCCGTGAACACCCTTATATTTACAGTAACTTTTGTGATTATTATCTTTCATGATTTTATTTTATAAATCCTTGTATTGAAAATAATTTAAAACGTTAGATAATCTGTTACTACAAAAATACTTTTATGATTTAACTTTGTTATTATATTGGCATAAATCGGCAATTATACAGGAAGAGCATTTTGGTTTTCTTGCTGTACAAGTATATCTACCATGCAAAATAAGCCAATGATGTGCATCTAGTAAATATTTTTTGCTAATTCGAGACTGCAATTGTTTTTCTGTAGCTAAAACATTAGTAGCCTTTGCAAGTCCGATCCTATTAGCAACTCTAAAAATATGAGTGTCTACAGCTATTACTGGTTGATTAAAGGCAGTATTAAGAATAACGTTAGCGGTTTTTCGACCAACTCCTGGAAGCTTTTCTAACTGTTCCCTAGTATGTGGTACTTTACTGTCATAGTTATTAATTAACATTTCACAGGTTTTTATTACATTAATAGCTTTAGTATTGAATAATCCAATAGTTTTTATGTAGCTTTTTAGTTTTAGCTCGCCTAAATCTAGCATTGTCTGGGGGTTATTTGCCACGGCAAATAAATCTTTTGTTGCTTTATTGACGCTAATATCAGTTGCCTGAGCTGATAACATAACGGCAATCAACAACTCAAAAGTAGAAGAATATTCTAATTCTGTAGTAGGTCTAGGATTATTATCTTTTAATCTTTGAAAAATTTGATCAGATATAGCTTTGTTCATTAAAATAAAGTACTCAATAATAAAAATAATTTAAAAAAACATCAAGTTATTATATTGAATTATTAGTATGCTGTATATTATTTTTAAGTTGCCGTTAAATTAGACTAGATTAATATAAAAAATAATTTATAAGACTACTTTGACTATAAACTATAACTTAGTCTAAAATTTCTAACTTTTTTGGAACTAGTGAAATGGTAAAAATCCCGATTAAAATAACTAAACAAATTACTCTTATTTTCTTTTGTTTATTACTTTTAGGATGTAAAGTATCACTATATTCAGAGCTCTCAGAAAAAGAAGGTAACGAAATTTTAGCTGTTTTGTTAGATGGTAACATTCCAGCCACAAAAATAGCCAACAAAGATAACCTAATAAGCATTCAAATAAATTCTAACGATGTCTCTAGAGCGATAAATTTATTGAAAAGCTATGGTTATCCAAAAGAAAAATATACATCAATGGGTACCATCTTTGCTAAAGATGGCTTAATTTCATCTCCAGTTGAAGAAAAAGCACGATACACTTATTCAATGTCGCAAGAACTTGCTGCTACGCTATCGTTAATAGATGGCGTTATTCAGGCACGAGTACATGTGGTTTTACCTCAAGAAAGTGATGGCCTCTCTGATACTAAATACCCTTCTTCTGCTTCTGTTTTTATAAAATATACTCAAGAATTAGATTTATCAGGATTTGTAGCAAAAGTAAAAACATTAGTTGCTAATAGTATAGAAGGTTTAACAATAGATAAAATAACGGTATCGTTATTTTTAGCAACTAGATTAAGCCCAGAAGATTTTTTAAATCCGAATAATGTAGTACCAAATACAACATCTAATGAGTTACAGCTAAATCAAGTGATTATTTACTCTCTCATAGCATTGCTAATTATTGTATTAATAGCCGTATTATACCAACTTACAGCATATTCTTCAAATAAACCCAAATGGATGATCAACTTACTCAAAAAATTTCAAAAAAAATAATTTTATATATTTTAGCTAATAATTACAGGTTAAGTAAATTTTATGATAGCCTGTAATTGTTTCTGTTATGCCTTAGAAAAATAACTGGATTTTAGATAATGAGCCAGAACAATGCAGCCTTCGATAATAATAATTTAAAATTAATTATAGAATTTAACCACTATTTAAGTCGATTCATCCATAATAGCTGGATAATAGATGATCCTTATTTAGATATCATCAACAAAATTAAAGAAGATACTAACGTTGATTATCAATTATCACAATACTTACTAAAAAAATTTAATTTACTTAATAAATTTTATTATGACTTTAATGAAGATTATAAAAAAGTTATATTTGCTAACCACTTAACATTAGAAAAATTAGCCTTTTACATTGGTATAATTTTTAATGAGAAAATTATTAGAGTTAACATTTTAAAATCACAACATAATAAATTAATTGCCTGCCTAGGAAAAGAAGAATACTTATTTGCAACTCGTAAAGCACGTTTCCTGCTTCCACAAGAAAATTTTACTCTTGATAATAATATGATCCCTTGGGATAATTTAGATAGCTTTAAAAATTTTTTATATCTCACTGGTTTTAAGTTGTTATCGTATTTATTTAATGATACATCTATGGCTTTTAAAACTAGACTATTAATAAAAATAGATAAAAAATGGCGTAATGCTTTTAACATGCCACATGATTATTATAAACTATCAAAATCCAAATGTAGCTCTTTAGTAATAAAAATATTTAAGGAGGTCAATAATAAATGATACCTGCAATCCAAATAATAGATAAAAAAATTGAAATTAATCCAGCTTGTAAAATTTTAAAGAAAAAAGATTATATAACCTATTTAAATGCTACAGATATTATTGATTCAGCTCAAAAACAAGCTCAGACTATAATAGAGGAAGCTAAAATAAAATATGAGCAAGAAAAGCAACGAGGGTACAATGATGGCGTAAATGCTAGCAAAGTAGATCAATCAGAACAAAATATGGAATTTGTTCGTAAAACAATCAGCTATTTATCAAATATAGAAAATACTATAGCAGATATAATCATTAAGGGAATAAAAAAAATAGTAGGCGATTTAGATACCGATAAAGTAGCATTAAATTTAGTAAAAAATGTGTTAAAAAATGTTAGAAATGAAAAAATGATAAAAGTACGGATATCTAGTGATGAATATAACTATGTAAATGAACACATGCAAAGCATAACATCAGAGTATAAAACTGTACAATTTATAGACTTAGTTTCTGATCATCGCCTTAAAGCTGGAGATTGCATTTTAGAGAGTGAATTAGGAGTAATTGACTCTAGCTTAGATATTCAAATTGAAGCTCTAAAACGACAATTCTCTAAATTAAATGATCTAGATACTGCAAAGTCAGAAGCACAACTAGAAGCAGATTTAGAAAAAAATGCTAATAATGATAATATTGTTTAATTAATAGCATTATTTAACTATTCAATAGTTGCAAAATAAATTTTTTTTGCAACTAGCTCTAAAAATATATAATCTTTAAAATCATTGTTAGAATTAGCTTATTCCTTAATTTAGTCGACTCTATACACCTAGCATTTCTATCTGCCAAGTGTATAGAGTTGCCACACAAAATTACTAATTTAATCAAAGAGCTTGTTTTTTAGGCTAACTAAATATTACATGAGCTTAAATATTTACCTATGGCTTCTTTAATCTCTAGATTATCAATTTCTTTTAAAGCTAAAGGTAATGTTTCATTTATTGTTTTAACAGCATCAATTCTAGCATCTATTTGTTTTAGTAAATATAACATAAATTTAATATTTTCAATGTTATTTTCTTGTATTTCATTAAATAATACATTAAAGAATACATCGCCAGATATATCTTTTTTATATTTCATCATATGTTCTACTCTAATAAAATTTCTTTGCTCAAGATAGTAATTAACAAGAGGTTTTAAATTATAATAATGCCGCATACCTTCTTTTAATATGGTATCTAAAACTTCTATTTTATCAGGATATTGTACAATGTTCTCTAAAATATTATTTATAATTTTATAGATTTCACTATGGTTATTATAAGGCATTAGAGGAACCAAATTTAAAATCTGTTTTATATTAACAATATTATTACTTGATATTGCTTCTTTCATTATTGTTTCAAAAACAGTTAGTTTAAAGCTTGCACTGTAGCTATTAAGCATGTATTTAACTTTAACAAAATTCATTTTGTTTAGATAGTACTCGGTAACGGTATTGATAGCAGCTTCATCGCTTCTGTTAAAATCTAATAATATCTCTACTATTTCAAGGTTGTTATCATCTAGTACAATTTTAGTTAGAATATCTTTAACACTTGTATAGCAGCTAACTTTGTCTTTATAGTTTTGTTTAGATAATTCTAAAATTTCTTTTATAGCAACTTGATTATTTGCATTTATTGCTTTTTGTAGTTCCGAGCTAAAAGTATAGCAGGTAAATTTTATTTCATGTTGTTTCATTAAATCTTTTATTTGAGGGCACTCTTCTCGAAATCTATAATAATTACTACAAATAAAATGCATAGCTTGTGGTGTTATAATTTGATAATTTAAAAATGTTACTATAATATTTAATTTATTTAGGGATAATATTATATTATCTAACAAAGTATTTAATGATGTTTTAAATTTAGGATGATCAATTTGTTTAGAAAGTTTTACCAGATAAAATAAACGATTGATATTAGTTATATTTCCTTGATCTATCTCTATAGCTAGAGTATTAAAAAAAACATCATGATCTATATCTATTTTATATTGTTTTATTATATTTTCTGCATTATTAAAATTTCCTTTCTCAATATTATATTCTAAAAGTAAACTTTGAGATGTTAAAGTTGAAAAGCCATGTTCTCGGAATATTTTTACAATTTCTATTTTATCAAAATTTGTTGTTATTCTATCTAGCACGTTATCTATTACATTCGATTTACTATTATAATCGCGTTTAACGATACTTATTAACTTTAACATAGTTTGTATATTTTCTAGTTGATTTTTTTCTATATCTTCTAATAATATTTGCTCTACTGTATCTTCAGGTAGACGGATATTATCTTGTGTTAGAAAATTTTTTGCTTTGGTAAAATTTCTTTGCTCTATATAATAATTTAAAGCTATTTGCTTGAAGGATACACCTACAGGAAAATTAGTAATAAAAATATCTATTATATCATCTTTATTAGTATTGTTTTTTAAAATAGTAACTAGAATATCCCTTACTTTCATGCTTTGATTATAAGAACTTTTTGTATACTTAGATAATAACTCTAACATATTAGCTATGTTTTTTACATCATGCTGTAGAATATCTTCTAACAGAACACTTTCACAAAAGTCTATATCTATGCCATAACCAGCTCTATCAAGCATATTATGAATAGCGCTGAAATTTCTATTAACAAGCAATTTATTTATTGTGGAATTATTTGCTTGTTCTTCAGTTAAAGATATTATATCTAATTGATGCATACCACCAGCGGTAGCTACTTTACATAGGGGGCAGTGTTCTATTTTTCTGTCATTAATACATTTTGTATGGAAGTTATGATTGCATTGTGTAGAAGCTAATATAGTTTGTTGATTGAATTTTTGATAACAATCAGCACATCTATCGTTTGTAGTAACATTTTTATTAACAGGACTATTAAGTGAAGTACTAAAAAAATTCATTGATATTGTTTCTCTTGTTTGTGTTTAGTTTATTTTACAACTTGTTGAGCATATTTATTTAAGTTGAGTACTTTATATCAAAAATAGTTCCATTTATATTTTAATTTATTTACTGCTAGAGGTGAGACGAGTTAGTTATAACATAAAAGATATTTTTTCAATTATTTTTTTTATACTCCATGATATATAAGATTTACCCGAATAGTAGTATGCAAAACAACGCTGATATTTCAAGCATTAGGCCTATTGGTATTAGCACTAAAACTAGTTAAGCGTTCAATAATTTTAGTTATATTGCCATTCGATAACTTGACTTCCTCCCTCCACTAAGCACAAGTGCTATAGTGGGGGATTCCTCC
>CAKMZJ010000113.1 GCA_929200395.1 Candidatus Gorgonimonas eunicellae
TTTAGTAAAAAAAGAAATTCAACAAGCTTTTAATCAAGGCAACTTATCTTTTAGATCTATAAATATAGTTGCTGAAAGTAATTATTTACAACAAGAAGAAAAAGCACCTAGGCCAGTATATACAGTTGCTGATAGCATTCCTACAAAGTTAAGAACAGAAGGTGAAAATTGTACTATAGGTATTATAAACACAGATACTTTATTTTCTTTTAAGCGCAATGCAGCTACTTTCATATTGGAAGGTAATAATACAAACCTAGAAGAATGCTACCATAAAAATCTTCCAAATAGTAAATCTTTGCTAGAAAAACAATACGAACTTGCAAGTCGTAGATGGGAAGTCTATCAAATATCAACATCGGGGCATTTAACAGCAGATGGATCTTTTAGTCTTCCTAAATTTAAAGATCAAATAGAAATCGATTATATATTAACTCATACAGAAGAAGTTAAAACTAAATATACAACAAAAAATATAAAGCTTTATTGCTTATCTGAAAACAATTCTAAATATATAATGGAGCTTTTTACAGAAATACAACAATTAGAAAAAAATTTAGCTATTAAAGAAAAATTAGCACTTGGTATTTTTTCAGAAACAAAAGGATCTCTCAGTATAGTTTTTGAAGAAGATCTTAATCTTAATGTTTTAGAAAAAAATGAAAATATAATTAAATATTGTGAAGCTATTTTTAACAGTAATTTTAGACATACACTTGCAGCAGTAATACCTTTAAGCTCAAAAATAAAAATATTATCTAATAAAGTTTTAACTTACTTTGATGAAAGCAATTTAAAAAATCTACGAGAGCAAGTAATCTTAAATCATAGGTTAGACAATTTGATTAAAAATTATACACAATATAAAGTAGAAGAATTAGAAGGTCTTATAAAACAAGGAGCAAATATACATTCTAGCATAGGAAAGCCTTTTGCTGATAAATTATATCTAAACTATCTTCTTAACGATAATAGGAAGGTAGATCAGCTACGCTTCGTAAAAATGCTTGAGTGTTTATTGGTTAATAATGGAGAATTTTTCTTTGATTATCTCTATGATTTTATCTTTGATGATAATCATCTACAACTAGAACTTTTTTTTAATTTATTTGTTGCTGCTTATAGTGTATTAGATAATGTATCATCAAAGGTAAATATAAGCCAAGAAAGGCTTAGTTTAATGTTACTTTCTTTTGATAAATCTAATCTAAGTTTTACTGCTTTATTAGATGAAATGTTACGTAAAAAGTCTATTCAAGATTTAAAAAATATAATAATACTTAGCATAACTTATGATATAAAAAGATATATCTATATTTCAAAAGAACAATATACTATATTTTTTACGATATTATTTAATTATGGTATAACTAAAAAAGAGATTATAGATATTAAACAAGACATTCTTGATCTTAATGTTATATTATATAATAATAAATCTGCTGATATGGTATTAAACGAATACATTGCTTTATGGGATAACCGTGAACAAAACTCAACTTATAATAATTGGCGAGAAAAAGTACAACAAGCACAGCAAAAAATACAGCCTATTAAAGATAGATTATTAGCAAAATCTAATAATGCTACTATTAATAAAAACAGCGTTGACAATAATAAAATACTAGAAGATGTTTTATTAGGTATTTTTAATAATAAATTAATATTCCAACAAGAAATTAATTCTAACGATGAAACTATAGCTACTATATTAGATCATTATTACCGTCGTCCAGGAATTAATCAGATACGCAACACTATAATTAATAGATATGGCCCACCAGAAGCTCAAATATGGAAAAAAATACACTCTAGTAGTCATGTGTTACGAGCTTGTAATAATGCAACTTGGTATATAGAACTATTAGAAAAATTTAATTTAGCAGTTTTTACAGACGAAGAAAAAATTTTATTACAATTAGCAGTAATATACCATGATGCGGCAGCAGAAGATGCCAGCAAACAAGAAGAAGAACAAAAAGCAGCTTATTATTTTAAAAGAGATTTACAAGGAAAATTTTCATCTTCATTACTAACAAAAGTAGCTTTAGCATTAGAAACTAAAGAAGATGATAGACATGGAATAGAACAACAACATGAGGATATAGATAAATACACAGCAATAATACGTTTTGCTGATCGGATGGATTTTATTCGTTGTTCCACTGTTAATAATAATTTCCCAACTTTTAATGATAAAACAGTAAATAATTTTAATACTAACTTACTTAATTTACCACAACAGGAACAAATAAAATTTTCAATTAATAATAATGAAAAAACATTATTCCAACGACATCTTGAAGCAGCTATGCATGGAGCCGTAGATTTAGCGGAAGTTGCTGGTGGTTATCATAGTAAGGAGCAAGATTTACGAACAAAAGGTTCTTATGATAGCAGATATAATTTAGCTATAGATAATCAACGAATAAAATTTTCATTTGAACATACAGATAAACCTGTTAGTCAACTAAATGAGGCTATAGACAACAATGTTCGCAGAAAAATAGCCCAATTAGCCGGAATTAATACTTGTATCGATCCCCAGCATAACGTATGTAAAGCAGATACCATCAATGGAATAAGTCGTGGTATTCATTCTACTTGGAACGATTTAAGCCAAATAACAGTACCTAAAACTATGAGTCTCTTAGAAAAAATGCAAATTGAGCATGATTTCAGTGTATTAAGTCAAGCAACACAAGAGGCAATTAACTTAGAAGTTGTAAGATTAAAAACTGAAGGCATTCAAATGAGCTTAGGTACATTAACGCAGAATACTCTAAAATCAGATGCAGCAAAAGCAACCCTGAAAAAAAGGGGGATAACCGTAATTAGTGAACAGCGTGCTAGAGGTTTTAATAATTTAAACGAGCAAGTTTATTATGAAATGCTAGTTCCTAAAAGCGGTAGTTTAAATTTTATCTGATAGTAACCTTAAAAAACTATAAATCTGTTAGCTCGTATTTATACCCGTGGCAGATGAAAATACTATAGATTTCAAGGCTAAATAAAAATGTTGTTTTTGATGCTCAGGATCAACAAATTAGGTATATTTAATTTTTACTGTCATTCATATAGATGTTATTAGAATAATTTATATTTTGACAAAATAAAATATAGCTTATAAGCTATATTTAACTATATACACCTATTTTAAATTTAATTTAAGCACTAAAATAATATAAAAGTTATTATGAACAATCATTCTTTAATATGGCTACGCAATGATTTAAGAATAGAAGATAACCCTGCATTATATCATGCTACTAAAAATAATTTTGTAACAGCAATTTATTTATTGTTTCCTAAAAGTTGGCATGAACAGCATGATGCTGATAATAAAATTTATTTTTGGTTGCAAAATTTAAAGTTATTAGAGCATGATTTACACAAGTTAAATATAAATTTATTGGTAGTAAATGCAGGTCATTATCAAGATGCTCCGAAAATTATAGTAAATATAGCACTTAAACTAAAATGTAATTCCATTTGGTTTAATAATGAGTATGGGTATAATGAACAACAAAGAGATAACCTTACCGTAAAAGAATGTTTAAAACATAACTTAGATTGCCGTCGTTATTTATCGCAAACATTAATAGAGCCTGGAAAAATAATAACAAATCAAGGAAGTTGTTTTAAAGTTTTTACTCCTTTCAAAAAAAAATTTTATGCAACTATAACCGAAAGCTTGCTACAGCCTTTACCTAAACCAACTAAAAGAAAACCACAAAAACATATCTTAAAATCAATAAATTATTCTACAATATATAATTATACTGCTATTGATTTAAATCAGTATTGGCCACCAGGTAGTAAAATAGCTCATAAAAGGTTAACAACATTTATCAATTCGACTATAAATAATTATGATAGAATGCGTGATATCCCAGCTATTGCAGGCACTAGTATGCTTTCTCCATATTTAAATGCAGGAGTGCTATCAGTTAAACAATGCTTTTATGCTGCATTTTTAGCTAACAAGGCTAAACTATATTCTGGTAATAAGGGGATACTAGTATGGCTAGATGAGTTAGTATGGAGAGAATTTTATAAGCATATTTTAGTATGTTTTCCGCGGGTATCTAAAAACAAGGCATTTAAAGCAAAAACAGATAAAATCATTTGGGAAAACAATCCCAAACTTATTAGTGCTTGGAAGCAAGGAAAAACCGGATACCCTCTTATAGATGCAGCTATGAAGCAATTATTGCATACTGGTTGGATGCATAACAGATTGCGAATGGTAGTAGCAATGTTTTTAACTAAAAATCTTATGGTCGATTGGCGTATAGGAGAAGAATTTTTCATGCGACATTTGATTGATGGTGATTTAGCGGCTAACAATGGTGGTTGGCAATGGGCTGCTAGTACTGGTGTCGATGCAGTGCCATATTTTAGAATTTTTAACCCAATAATTCAATCAGTAAAATTTGATCCAGATGGTATATTTATTCGCCAGTGGATTCCTCGGTTAGATCAAGCAAATAATAAGCAAATTCATTTTCCAGATGCAACAAATGCACTACATAAACTAAATTACTACAAGCCTATAGTGGATTATAAAAAATCTAAAGCTAAAATTATAGATGTTTTTAAAAAGTTATAGCAACAGTAGGTTATTAATATGAAAAAGAATATTGCAATTATTGGAGGTGGTGCTATTGGTAAAGCATTAGCTGAAACCTTAGCTAGTACTGAAATTAATGCTGAAATAAACGTATTTTCTAGAAAATCAATAACTTTTTCTAATAAAAATATTTTATCAAAGATAATTGACTATTCAAATGAAGATTCAATTGTAGCCGCTGCCAATACTGCAGCTATAAATTCAGCTATTGATTTAGTTATAGTTGCTACAGGTGTTTTACACAATGATAAAATAATGCCAGAAAAATCTTTAAATCAATTATCAGCTGAAAAATTTCAGTATATATTTGCCGTAAACACCACATTGCCTGCAATAATAGCAAAATATTTTCTTCCTAAATTACAAACTAAATCACGTTCGATATTTGCTGTGTTATCAGCACGAGTAGGAAGTATTTCAGATAACAGACTTGGTGGTTGGTATGCTTACCGTGCATCAAAAGCAGCTCTGAATATGATAATAAAAAATCTAGCTATTGAAACATCTCGGAAAAATCACAATGCTATAGTTGTAGCATTACATCCTGGAACAGTAAACAGTAATCTTTCGAAACCATTTCAAAAAAATATTGCTAAAGATAAATTATTTGAACCACAATATTCTGCAACTCAGCTAGTTAAAGTAATAAATAGATTAAAGACAAAACACAGTGGTAAATTTTATGATTGGGAAGGACAAGAAATAAAACCATAATGCTTGTGTAAGTGATAGCTTATGGCTTTATCTAGGAAGTTCAGCTTACAATAATCCTTTCGAAACTAAATAATAGTTTTTTAGTCTATAAAATATACGATCTTTAATAAGGTTAAGTAAATTATAATAAGGACTACAATATGCAATTTAGCTATCAGCATATAATGAAAGATAATTCATTAATAAATCAAGCTTATTCTCAAGAAAGTATTCCAGAAAATTCTAGAATATTAGTAAAAAAAGAAATTCAACAAGCGTTTAAAGAAGGCAATTTATCTTTTAGAGCTATATTTATAGCTGCAGAAAGAAAGTATTTACAACAAGAAAAAAAAGCACCTAGACCAGTATATACAATTGCTGATAATATTCCTACAATGTTGAGAGCAGAAGGTGAAAATTGCACCATAGGTATTATAAATACAGATACTTTATTTTCTTTTAAGTGCAATGCAGCTACTTTCATATTAGAAGGTGATAATACAGTGCTAGAAAAATGCCACCAGAAAAATCTTCCAAATAGTAAATATCTGCTAGAGAAACAATACGAACTTGCAAATCGCAGATGGGAAGTTTATCAAATATCAACATCGGGTCATTTAAAAGCAGATGGGTCTTTTAGTCTGCCTAAATTTAAACAAAAAATAGAAATAGATTATACATTACCTCATACAGAAGAAGTTATATCTAACTATACAACAGAAAATATAAAACTTTATTGCATATCTGAAAATAATTCTGAATATATAATGGATCTTTTTAGCAAAATACGACAATTAGAACAAAAATTAGGTATTAAAGAAAAATTAGCAATTGGTGTTTTTTCGGAAAGAAAAGGATCACTAAGTATAATCTTTGAAGAAGATGTTAATCTTGCTATTTTACAAAGAAATGAAAATATAATTAAATATTGTGAAGCTGTTTTTAATAGTAATTTTAGAAATATACTCGCAGCGGTGATACCTTTAAGTTCAAAAATAAAAATATTATCTAATGAAAATTTAACTTATTTTGATGAAAGTAATTTAAAAAATTTACAAGAGCAAGTAATCTTAAATAATAAATTAGACAAGTTGATTGAAAAGTATGAAGACTATGAAGTGAAAGATTTAGAAGATCTTATAAAACAAGGAGCAAATATACATTCTAGTGTAGGCAAGCCTTTTGCAGATAAATTATATACAACCTATATTGAACAAGGTAATGTTTTCAAAAAAGAGCCACAATTCGTAGAAATGCTCGAGTATTTATTGGTCAATAACGGAGACTTTTTATTTGATAACATTAATTATTTTATAGGTGATGGTTATCATCGATACCTAGAGCGTTTTTTTAATTTATTTATTGCTGCTTATAGTGTATTAGATAACGTATCATCAAAAGCAAATATAGAGCAATACGATATTATATACATGTTATTTCATGTCAATAAATATAAGCAAAATTTTCTTGCTTTATTAGATGAAATATTACTTAAGCAGTCTATTGAAGATTTAAAAAATTTGGTAATATCTCGCATAAACTTTCTTACAATAAACTGTGTACCAGGATGTAATGGTTACTCAGAAAAAAAATATACTAGATTTTTTATGATATTATTTCATTATGGTATAACTCCAAAAGAGATTATTGAGATTAAACAAGGCATTGTTGATATTAATGCTATATTGCATGACAATAAATCAGTTGATGTAATATTAGATGAATATATTGCCTTATGGGAGAGCCGTGAACAAAACTCAATTTATAATAGCTGGCCAGAACAAGTACAACAAGCACAGCAACAAATACAGCCTATTAAAGATAGATTATTAGCAAAATCTAATAAGACTGCTACTAATAAAAATAGCACTGACAATAACCAAATAATAGAAGATGTCCTATTAGGTATTTTTAGCAATAAGTTAACTTTCCAGCAAGAAATTAATTCGAATGATGAAATTATAACTGCTATATTAGATCATTATTACCGTCGTCCAGGAATTAATCAGATACGTGAAACCATAATTAACAGAAATAATCCTCCAGAAGTTCAAATATGGAAGTCAATACACTCTAGTAGTCATGTGTTACGAGCTTGTAATAATGCAACTTGGTATATAGAACTATTAGAAAAATTTAATTTAGCAGTTTTTACAGACGAAGAAAAAATTTTATTACAATTAGCAGTAATATACCATGATGCGGCAGCAGAAGATGCCAGCAAACAAGAAGAAGAACAAAAAGCAGCTTATTATTTTAAAAGAGATTTACAAGGAA
>CAKMZJ010000114.1 GCA_929200395.1 Candidatus Gorgonimonas eunicellae
TATAGGTGCTGATGATTACATTAAAACTAGCATTTTTCACAACCACAGGGCTAAAATAACAATAATACTGTGTTTACTTATTGAAATTTTTAATGTATAATGCCAACTGTTATTTTATATGGAATTGATAGCCATATTAGGTTTAACACGTCATATAAAGCTGTATGCCCATCGCAATCAGCAAAAAATACTCATATAAAGGCGGAAAACCAAAACATAAAACTACAACTGATATCTAAAACAGGCTTACTAAGCTCTGTAAAGGCTATATTATTGATACATTTCCCTCTTGTAACAACAATGGAGTGTAACCCTATAATAACGCTTAAAGAATATGTTTATTGGTATTAATACTAATAAATTTATCGTTATAAATTGGAAATTATAACAAAATACAAATTAATGTATTTTAAAGGATAGCCTGAAATGAAATATTGTGGTTTTTATTTTAGAAAACTAAGGTCTAGCTTGATCAATGTAAATAATTATAAATTAAAAAAACATGTATCAGCGAACTTGGTGATATAGAATGTCAGAAGTTAATAATGATTTTGGAAAGATTAGAACAATATTATGGCCTATTTATAACCATGAATTAAAAAAAATCATCCCCATGATTTTAATGTTTTCCTGTGTTATATTTAATTATACTATTCTTCGTGATATCAAAGATACATTAGTGGTAACCGCAGCTGGTGGCGGTGCTGAGGTAATACCTTTTTTAAAGCTATGGGGTGTTTTGCCTGCGGCAATAATTGTTATGCTTATTTATGCCAAACTTAGCAATATACTCTCAAAACAAACTCTCTTTTATCTCTCTCTATCTCCTTTCTTAATTTTTTTTGCTCTATTCGCTTTAGTTCTTTATCCACATAAAGAACATTTACACCCACATCAATTTTGCGATATGCTTACCACGTATTTGCCTCCTGGTTTCTATGGATTAATAGGCGCAATAAGAAATTGGACCTATTCTTTATTTTATATTTTCGCTGAATTATGGGGATCTGTAGCACTATCATTTTTATGCTGGGGCTTTGCTAATGACATAACTAAAGTTTCTGAATCTAAACGCTTTTATGCTCTAATAGGTTTGCTAGTTAATTTTGCAATAATTTCATCTGGATATCTAGTGAAGTGGGTATCAGAAGTTAGGTTAAATTCAACTGATAATATAGACCCGTGGCAAATTTCTCTTAATTATCTGATGCTGGCATCTTTTATATCAGTATTATGCATCATGGCAATATATTGGTGGAGCAGTAAAAATATTATTGTCGCCTCAGGCTCTGATAATAATATTAGAACAAAAAAAAACAAACCAAAGTTATCAATGACAGACAGCATAAAAAAAATAGTTTCTTCTAAGTATTTAGGATGTCTAGCTATATTAGTAATTTCCTATGGGCTTTCTATCAACCTAGTAGAAATTGTTTGGAAAAATCAGTTAAAATTACAATACCCTGATCCTAATTCTTATAGTGTATTTATGGGAGAGTTTTCGTTATATACAGGCTTGTTTGCACTAGTTATGATGATGGCATTCGGATGCAATCTATTACGTAAACTCAGTTGGAAATCAAGTGCTATAATAACCCCAATTATATTGCTGATAACCGGCAGCATTTTTTTTACTATGATTATTTTTAAAGATCAGCTTGCAGGAGTGGTAGCTTTTTTTGGAACTACGCCACTTATGATTGGTGTGATATTTGGGGCATCGCAAAATATTATGACTAAAGCATGTAAGTATTCTTTTTTTGATCCAACAAAAGAAATGGCCTATATTCCTCTTACTGAAGAAGAAAAATCTACAGGCAAAGCAGCTGTAGATATCGTAGCTGCTAGATTAGGTAAATCTGGTGGGGCATTCATACAGCAATTTATTATTTTATGGCTAGGATCTTTGGCATCTATAACACCATATGTTGCTATATTTTTGCTAATTATAATTGCAATTTGGATGTTTGCTGTATCTTCTTTAAATAAAAAATTTATAGCTAGATTGAAACAACAAACAGTTAAAAAATCGTATGAATATACAACTGAACTTCATGAATATCAATCTAAAGAAACTCAAGATAAACAAAAAAATACACCTGCTAATATTGAAACAGCACAATCTATGACTTAGCTTGTTTAAAATATTTGGTAGTAGTTTTAAAGCATCTGATTTACTAACATGCCACGTGTATATACACGTGGCAGATAAAAATGCTAGGTTTCATTTTCTACGTGTAGCCACATGTTAACGGCAACAACATAAAAGAATAATAGATATTCCAATTACCATTCCCATCATACCTAATCCCATTCGAACAGCACTAATGTCTGAATTAAGATCTTTATATTCATAATAATAAAAGTCATCACTATTATATAATTTTGTTATATCTGTTTTTACTTCCTGTATCAGTGAATCCTGTATATTTTCTTTTTGTTGCAATGCAGCAAGTTTTTTTAATATTTCTGAAATAATATTAGTTGTTGTATTTGTGATATTCGTAGCTACTGTAGTAGACATATTAGAAATATTCTGGACTAATGGCTTGCCTATAACATCAAATACTTGTATAGCTCCTAATAATAGAAATAAAGGCAATGCCTTTATTTTTGGTCTTTCTATAGCATTTACACTTACAAAACTACAAAAGTATAACATTGTAATTATAAAAATAATTCTTCTTATCATATAAATATCTCTTTTTATTTATTATTGTTTTATTTCTCTTATAGACACAAAATATGTACTACAACTTCCTTCAGTGCCT
The DNA here is from genome assembly GCA_929200395.1 of Candidatus Gorgonimonas eunicellae. GTDB lineage: Bacteria > Pseudomonadota > Gammaproteobacteria > Pseudomonadales > Endozoicomonadaceae > CAKMZJ01. Next base: position 2,772 of record CAKMZJ010000114.1, read on the forward strand.
AAAGGAACAGGTTTTACGGTACTATTTGATAAATTTCTTTTTATAGCCTTAATAATGATTGATAATCATTAGGATCAAGCCCACATTCTGTTACATATTGATTAAATTTAGATAACACCTCATGTTTTTTATTTATATATACACACGGATCAATAGGATTATAATTTATTATCTCTTTTCTGCGCTGACATTCTAGCAAATAATTTATTCTATACTCTATTAATTTATTAAGTAAATACGATTCATGGCCATTTTTGGGGCAGTTAAACACTCGCATTTCAACTGTTGTCAATGGACTTTTATGGAGCTTTGGAAGATCGTCATAAGCTATTATATGATGTAAAGCACAAGGAGAATGCTTACTAAACATATTAAGAAAATTTAATAACTTAGACATATAGACTAAATCATCAAAAGTACCATACTTAGAATTATACTTTAGACTTTGACTTTTTCCATTTATAATTGCAATTAATTCTTGCATTAATTCTAAGCTTAAATATTTTTCAGTATCTGTAAGATAGGGAAAATAATTAGAGCATCGCTCTAATCTATTAATTGCAACTGGTAACCAAGAATTATTTTCATAATCTATTATTAAGCGTAATAAAAGTTCTGTATTACCTTTTAATGATCTAGCATCGATGTGTTTATGACCAGAAATACCAGTATAGCCAAAAAATTTAATAAGAGGGTGGATAAATTCATCAAATGCTTGATAAGCACTGTATTGTATTTCTTTATTATTTTTTACAATTGTAAAAACATCTTTATTTCTATATGGAGTAGTATTTATTTCTAAATTTTCACCATCTTTAAATAAACTATATTCCCAATCCCCTATACTAATTGCAACTTTGTATACAGGAGAATTAGTAATATAATAGTTAGTAATACCTTTGCTATTAAATTCTTGTTTTGCTTTTTGTACCCAAGCTTCTAATACTAAATATTCAGTATTTAATAAAAAATATTTATCTTGTAAATCACGAAATTCAAATTCTTCACCTATAAATAAAGTAGTACGATCAAAAATAAAATCTGGTTTATCACCTGTTACTTCCTGCAAAATGGCAGCTGCTATTATCTCTGGAAGTACTTTATATGTTGCTAACAACAAAGCATGTGGTAAGATTTCTACAGAAGCTTGTTTATTATTTTTATTTTTCCAAAATAATGGCATAATTCTTGCTAAAAAAAAGTATAAATAGGAATCCACAACTGTATTGCTTTTTTCAATAAACATTTTAGCTAATATTGCACTATGCATTCTATAAAAATGTATATCTATACATTGTGTTAACAATCGATTCATTTTACAAACTTGACTAAATTCGATGTCATCAACAGCAAAAAACACCCAAGGGGAATATCCTAAATCCTTGATAGTTAATAATATTAGCGGATCTAAGATACAGTCTATATCTCGTAATGGAATTTGCGCTCGCTTTGTTAAATTAAATATCCAATACAATGCTATTGCTAAGAAATCTAATAAATCAATCGCAGAATCGTCATTATTACTAATCCTTAATTCTATAGTTTGATAAAACATTTTTAATAATTCAGATTCCTCTATACCCATATGGCGAATTAATTCATGGAATAAATCTATTAATTGCTTAGTGGATGCGTCAGATTGTTTTATTTTATTTAATTTTACAGATATACAAACTATCGAGCTTTCTAATATAAATAAAGGGTAATCTTCACTATAATCCAATAATATCTGCGTCACATATAGGAATCTTTTATATGATTCATTATATGATAAAATTGTTTTAAGATCATTATTACTAATTTTTACATTACTTATAAGAGTATCTATATTGCTCTTAGCTTGCTGTTTGTACTCAGATATTAATTGTTGATCAAATACATAATATTCATTAATACACCTATCATTTGTTAAAAAACCATCATTACTAAAAACTACATTTCTATTTTTAATTAGTTTAATGACCTCTTTAGAACTATTATGGTATAAACAATCATCATAAAGCTTTTTGACTAACGATGTACATAAAACTATATCATTATTCTTGCTACTAGCTATTTTATATTCTAAGAACATATTATTAGTAGATTCAAAATATTCTATATTATTATTTACATTATCAGGTAACATATTTTTTTTTATTTTATGGTTGATGAAATTGCTATATTTTAAAATTAAACAGGTTTAAATACCACAGTAATGTATTCTTCACTATTTTAAGCTATAATAGATCAAAATATTTTGTTCACTTAAAATTCACCTATAACTATACAACCTCTACTTGAAGCTGTATATACCTTTGGTTTTATAAAATGACTAAAAATTATTCGGAAGATCAACATAACTTTGAAGATGATGATCTAACAAATTCAACCATAGATTTTGGATATCAGCAAGTTCCTACTGAAAAAAAACAAGGTTTAGTTGAAACCGTATTTCGCTCGGTTGCTAATCGTTATGATATAATGAATGACCTTATGTCGTTAGGAATTCATCGTTATTGGAAAAAACATACTGCTACTATTGCTAGAATAAAACCAGGTGATTACATACTAGACATAGCAGGTGGTACTGCCGATATGACTAGATATTTCGCTAAAGATACTGGAGATACAGGTAAAGTTGTTTTAGCTGATATCAATGACAGTATGCTACAATTAGGCAGAAATAAAATAATAGATGCAGGTCTTGCTAATAACGTTCATTGTATACAAGCTAATGCTGAATGCCTACCTTTTGCAGATAACAGCTTTGATTTAGCCTGCATAGCCTTTGGTCTAAGAAACGTAACTAACAAACAACAAGCATTAGATTCACTGTTTAGAGTACTAAAACCTAGCGGCAGATTAATCATATTAGAATTCTCTAAGCCAACATCAAAACTGCTATCTAAGATATACGACACCTATTCATTTAATATACTTCCTGAAATTGGCAAGTTTGTCGCTAACGATAAACCTAGTTATCAATATCTTGCAGAAAGCATTCGAATGCATCCTAATCAAAAAATATTAGCCAGTATGTTACAAAAAACAGGATTTAAAACAGTTAATTATAAAAATTTAACCGGTGGAATTGTAGCGATACATACAGGTTTAAAAGCAGATTGAAATCTATAAATAAATATTACGCTATTATCTGAACTATATTTAATATCTCTGTTCTAACTTAGGAGACTTCTAGTCTAACCTAGACATAATGCTATATTTTCATAGAGATAATACATTAATGAATATAAATAATTCTAACAAAACAATTAGTTTATTATCAGCTGCTGATAACCTCCAAAAAACACCAGTACAAGTAGCTAATAAAACAAATACAAACTATTCTGCTGATAGTGCTTTTCAACTAGCTATTAACCAAAATACTTTAGCTACGTATGATATTAAAAACCTTGATGAAAACACTAAAGAAGTTTTATTAAATATAAAAGATGTTTTAACATCATACGAACATTTTAACAAACTTTGCGAATTAACAAACCAACAACTTGCAGCAATACATCTAAGCAATCTTTTAACAGAGCAATATACTGTAACAATTAGAAAATGGATACTTCCCCCTAAACTTAACTATTTTAACTTCAATGACAATAAAACTTTTTTTGTTGCTCCGCTTAGTTACGCAGTAAATCTTAACAACATTCCTGTTGCTAAAGTTATTATTAACAACCTAATTAAAACCGAAAAATCTTACTACAAAAAATTTGACTTGCTTTATAACTTACGCAATACAGCAGATCTATATTTTTCTGCATGCGAGATTATTCTTGACAATAGCTGTATTGATCATACTTATAATGAACAAAAATATTCTATGGAAAAATTTATCTTTGACTACCTTATGCCTATGATTAAGAATCAAGTAGACTCTGAATCATATTTAGAAAAGGCGTACTTTATTTTAATGCGAACTCAAAGTGCAGAAGTGTTTAAATTAATCTATCAAGAAATCATTTCATTAAATCAAGAAATAGCAAAAAAAGAGTTAAACAAAATAATCTATAACAATCTCATGATTTATCATCAACGCTTTGATAATAGCCCTAATTGTATAGATAAAATACACTTCTTGTTAACTGAAACTGATTTTTTTAAAAGTACTAAATATAGTAAACACAATGCACGATATTTATTAGCCTTTTTAGCTATAAAAGAATACTCCATTGCTAAAAAAATTATAGAACAATCACCAAAAAATCTTTTAACTACTACTCATTGGAAGCTTTGTTTTAATGAAAAACTAGTAGATAAGATTTCTGTATTTGAGATGGCGATAAAATTTCTTGGTGTTGAAATTACAACTTTTATATTAAGTGTTGCTGATTTAAAATTTTTAATTAATAATACTGAGGCTTTAAATTGCGCTATTTTAAATGATAAAAACGTTATTGCAACTATATTAATAAAGCTTGGATTTAAATATAAGTTTAATTTTAATTTAACACCAGATCAATGTGATAAAATTAAGACGTTTAGTTATAATCCATTTAGATTATCCCACTGCTCAGCAATAACATTGGCCATAAAATATATTCAAGAACAAACAAGTGTTGAGCAAGCTAAAAAAGAAATGTCTGTATATAATTCTTATTTAACTAAAAGAATTACACATATTGGAAAGATTTTTACTTCGTACTATAGCTAACAAAATATATAACTAACTAAAATATACCACAAGAAAATTAATAGATATTAAAGCTTGACTTCCTCCCTCCACTAAGCACAAGTGCTATAGTGGGGGATTCCTCCTGCG
>CAKMZJ010000115.1 GCA_929200395.1 Candidatus Gorgonimonas eunicellae
TCAAAACCCAGGTTAAATATTAAATTTATAATAATATGAATTTAAAATACGCAATACCGATAGTTAAAAATTAATATTCTTTTTAAATTATAGGTTATTGCATATGGATATTAGACCTAATCTTAAAGCAACTAATATAACAGAAATAACAGAAACATCCTCGCAAGCAAATATTGCTACTGATAGCAAACGTTATACCACAACTAAAATTACTAATAAACAACAACCCCCTGAAAACACCATAGATAATGTACTAATTTGCACTAAAAATGAACAAGAAAAACAACAAATAGTAGATTTTTACAATCAAGAGTATTCTACTAGTAATGTTGTTAAGTTAGATGAAAATAATGATTTAAATGATAATGATTTATTAAATATAATTAATTGTAATACTGCAGGAAATTTAGTAGTTGATACTGGTAGATTATTTAATGATGAGCCGTTGTTGCTTATAATAGACCTAACTAATATGACATCAGGTGAAATTGCTCGATTAAATGATTTATTAAGCACTCCAGCAACCTGTAATGGCAAGGCAATAAGCAGTAGCGTCAAAATAACAGTTATTATTGATAAGAACATGTTAACTACTGGAATTAACAAACCTAGTGCTGATTTATGGCGACGAGTAAATAAATTTAAATTTTATGAATCTCCCAATAGTTTATATAGTAGCCGTATTGCAAGCTTACAGCAAGCAAATAGCTCTGTGTTGACTAAAGAATTATTATTAACGAAAATCACAAATCGTAATGACTATTCACAAAATAACAACCCAGCAATAATTGATTTTGCTACTATTAATAGCTGGCAAGAAGCACTTTTCGGTAGTTTAACTTTAAATGATAAAGGTAAAATTTACTTTAAAAAAGGTTGTTTGCAAGAAGTCAAAAATAATAATATTGTATTACACAATGCCCCTTGGAATAATATAGAATTTACTGAGACATTAGCAACTGCTCTACATCAAGGGGGTTTTCGAGCGAATGGCAAATGGATTAATTTACCAACAGATTTACAATTAACTAGAAGCTCTACTAGTGAACAGCAAGTAACCGAATTAATTAAAAAACATGTAATTGCAGCAGAAAATTTAACTAGTTTAGCTAATGAACAACTTGCAATTATTAACTCACATAATTTTGCAAGTGTTTTTGCAGACAATAAATTACATCAGGATGTTGTTATAGCTGCAGATACATTTGCAGAATTAATACAAGATTGTAATTATCTATTAATTACTGAAAATTTGACTAACGATCAATGGTTAAAATTATTAACTAGAATAACTAACTTAGGTGATAAAGCACCTAGTATTATCGATGCTAGCAACAGCACAACAGAAACTATCAATAAACTAATACAAGGTAGTTTAAATAATAATCTACAATGCAAAACCTATCAATATAAAACAGATGCATTAGCTCAAAATAATAATAATAGTTTGGTATACCAAATAACGAAAGATACTAGCTGGCTAGATATGTGGCAAAATATTAGCCTTAATAGCCAAGAAAATTTTACTTTTATGCAAAAAGACACAGAATTATTAACAGCTCTAAAACAAGGAAAGCCTGTAATTTTTTATGGCTTAGAAAGTAATACTGAAATATTAAAGCATTTTGAAACTCTATTTATTAAACCTAGTTATTTATTATTACATGGTAATAAAATTCAGCTTACAAATAATAATATTACTATATTATTAGCTGAGAATATTGATGAAACTAAATTACCACAATTATTACAAAATATTGAAAAAACCACTCTTACATCAACTCCAAAAACTCAAGAAATAAAATTTTTTGAACAAATATTAGCAAAATTTGCAGAAAATAATATTGAGTTATCTCAAGATAAAAAAACCTTAAATGAAATGTTTGTTAAACAGTTAGAAATTGAAAAGCAACAAGATCAAGCAAAACAATTGTTAGCTATACATTATCGCAAAGCAGCTCATACAATATTTGCCAAGCAATATCGTGATGATCCTCTACTTTATGGTTATTTGAAAACTCAAATAGCTGCAATATATATTGATGATACAAGTCAGCAACTGGTAAATGCTGAAGCGTTAGTTAATTGGGTAAAGAAAAATCCTAATGCAGATAGAAAATTATTAGCAAAAGATTTTTGGTTGTTAGCAAGACATTGTTCTGCTAGATGTTTTTTAGGTTTAGAAAAAAATATAACAGATTTTAACTTTACTGCAATGAACGACAATGAGACACTAGATAAACTAGCAAATATTGTTTTATCAGTAATGGCAGATGATAAAAAACAATTTTTTGCAGATCGATTTGCTATAAATAATTATCACGATCAAAAAATAATTTATTATAACAACTCGATACGTTCTGCGTTAATAGATGCAATGTTAATTGCACAAGACAAACTAAAAACTACAGACCCAATAAGTAAAGTAGCTCAAAATTTTGCAGTTGAAGTTTATGCCATTAGCAAAAAATATCCAGAAAAACAAGCGGTACAAAAAATATCAAAAGCATTAAAAAATATTTTCCCAATAAAATTATTGCAAACTGAGTTTAAGGATTTAGCATATTCTTTAATCACCGCAGAGATAAATAGCAACAGAAAACAAACAAGAAAAAAACAACGCCTTGCTACAAGAATAACCGCATATCCGATAATATTTTTACAAGGAATTGCCGGCGCTGGTAAAAGCCATATGGCAAAAACTGTAGTAGAAAATTTAAAAGCTTCTAATTATTTTGATAATATGCCAAAACCTTTAGTTTTAAGTTTAGGTCCAGAAACTACTACGAGCGATTTATTTGGTAGTCAACAATTACAACAAACAGAAAATGATGTTCATACAGAATTTGTTGCAGGTCCGATATTAAACTGGGTAATGAATGACAATCCACCATTATTAATTCTTGACGAAGCTAACTTAGCCCTTGATGGTGTACTATCACCTTTAGCTGGATTAGCAAATAAGCCACCACAACTTAGTTATGCAGGTAAGGTTTATCCATTATCAACGAAACATCGTGTAATTGTTACTGGTAATCCAAATAACTATGATGGCAGGCACATGGATACCGAACTTAGCTCTGTAATGCTTACTTTGCATTATAATGCTATGACCAATACAGACCTAGCTAAATTAATTATTGAGCCCGCTTTAACAACAAATTTACCTATTAATACCAAACAAGAAATTATTAATAGCATACTTTATTTGCATAATGAGTATAATAAAATTATAGCTAATAAATTAAACCCTCGTGACTTACAAGATATTATTGCAAGAATAAACCGTATTATAGAGCATCAAGATAAAAAAATAAATTTAACTCAGGTCTATGGTTTAGTTTGGGCAGCTCTTGCAGAAATTTTATCTAGCACTATAACTAATAAACTACAGCTAACACAATTATTTACTACTTATAAAACAAAATTTGCAATCACTACTTTTGATAAATCAATTTTAACTGCTCGTGATACTAAGTTTAAAGCTTTTTTTAATGAACTAACTTATAACAATCTAGAATTAGATTTATCTAGCAATGCAGTACAAAAACTAGTCAAAGATTATTGGTTGTTTCTTGATAGTCAAGCAAATTCACAAGGTAGGCGTGGACTCTGGGTAGAAGGTCCGGCTGGTTGGGGCAAAGATAGCATCTTAAATGCAGTATTAGTATTATGGGAACAACATGAAGGTTGTGAAAATAAATTTATCCACATAACTGCTAATATTAACCAATGGGATAAACTAGTAAATACTGTAAAACATGCTATGACAAGCGGTCAAAAACTAGTAATTAGCGAACTAAATTTATTGCCTAGTCGGTACTTAGAAGGCTTGTTTAACGATGTATTAACTAATCAATCTAATCCTAATTTTATGCTGTTTGCTACAGTTAATCCATCATCTTATAGTAATAGAGAACTTTTATCTGTAGCTTTTATGAACAGAATGACCCAAGTAAAATTAGCAGCAATATCAGCAGGTGAGCTACATAAAATACTCCTAAAAAAATACCCTGATAACTTAATGATGATTGCTTGGTTATTTGGTAATTATCTTGATCTAGATAGATCATTACAGCAACAAAAAGCACCTATTCAATTAAGTCTAGCTAATTTATTAGAAACAGCAGCAAAATTATATAATACAGATACTAGTTATTGGGTAGATATTTTCCAGCAAGATTATGGTTTAGCAATGCTAATGATTAAAGATAAATCAGATAATTTAGATATAAATGCTCCAATAAAAATTAGTATTGATAATGCTAAATCAGTAACGCCATATAATAAACAAAAAACTAAATCTTCTGATATAGAATCATTTAATGATATTACTAAAGTGGGTAACTTAAAGTCGACTAACTATTTTGCTACAAATATATTTAGTATGAGTACCTATAGATTAAGTCTATACAAACCTATAGTAACAGAAGATGGAGTTTCACTAAAAGATATACAGGTAGCTAATGAACAGATAGAAGCTATATATCTACCACCACTAACTACTGAACGTCCAATAAAACTAGAAACAGGTCAATTATTAGGTACGGTAGAGTTGGAATTATTTAGTAATAAGTGGATTGCTTTACCAGGGATTAGTTCTCATGATGAATGCATTGGAATTTCACATAGCGATTTAATTGAATTAGGACGCTGTCCTGTTACCAGAATGTTAGTGGTCAGACAAAAAAAACAAAAAGATACTTCTCAAAAAATTAAATTAGACTTTATTATTAAACCACAATTATTAAGCTTGAATGATGCAAAAGTTGCAGACTATATAATTCCTCCTGTTCAAGATAAATATTTAAAAGAATTATTAGATAAACAAATTTTTTCTCCTAACGCTAATGCGAATAACTCAATAAAAAAATTACAACAAATAAAACTAATAACAGATAAAAAATTACAGATGAAAGAATTAATTACTTGGGCTAGTTTTTTTAAAGATTATATGGATATAACTAGTAAAGGCTCTGATGCCTTGATAGATGCTATACGTTATCAGACTGGAACATGTAGACATAGAACGATAATATTTCAAATCTTAGCTGAATACTTTGGCATTCCAACAATTTGTATTGATAATAATATTCATATGTTTGTAGAATTTAGTTTAGATAATCAACAAACTTGGATTAATATTAATTTAGGAGGGGCAACTATTCAGGAAGTCAATATTACCAAACAAGAACAACAATTTTTAGATCATCAACAAGTTGAAGATAATACAAGTACCCAACTAGATATGTCTAATACTATAGGTTTTAATATTGAGGCAATCACAGCTAAAAATTTATCAAATGAATTAAACAATAAACCAGATCAGTTTATGAGGATATTAAATTTTATTAGTAACAGAAAAAATTTTATTTTATTTGCTAAAACAATATTTAATAGTAATTTTCATCAATATATAAATAGCACAACAGTTGATTTTAGTGAAAATCTACCAAAAATTCTAAACAACATAATTATAATCATAGAAAAAAATAAAGGTTTCGCACATGCTCTTACAGAATTTATATACTTGTTTTTTGCATATACATATACACAATTTCAACAACAAAAAATACCTCATGATAAAGCACGATCTATTTTGATTACTTGCTTGCCTTTATTAGAAAATAATACACTAACTACAGGATCATTACTGAATATTGTAGAATATTTAATAAAAGATAAACAATATGGCAATAGGGCAGAAATAATTCTTAACAAATATTACTCTAAACTAAATAACATTATTAATGTATCCGAAGATGAAGGCATATTAATAAATACAACAGATAGCGATCTTTCTCATCCTCAAATTTTAGATAAATTCTTAAATCCTGTTAGTATTAAAACTAATTGGAGTTATACCTCTACTGGTAAATCACCTAATATAAATAGATTAGCAACTAAAAAACCAGCATTTCCGGTAACTAAAAAACACCAAAGTAAACAAAAAAATATTTATGTTTATCTAGGTGAAATGAAATCTTATAAGGATCTATGTGCTGATATATTTGATAATGCTAAAAACCTAAATCCCGATAATTTTGTTAATATAGATATATATCATAAAGTATTTAAGAATTTTCTAACTTGGATATTTAGATATATGTCTACTTTCAATTTAAATTGTATAATAGATGAAAATACGAACAGTAAGCATCGTCAGTTACTAATACATTCTACCAACTCAGGATATATTAAAGTTAATCAAAATATGTTAAATATAAATATGTTATCTCGAGCTAGTCACAAATATGCTACGCCTATTGCTAGTAACAAAACTTTAGTAAGTGAGTTAAATCCTAGTAGAATAAAACAAGTATTTGGTGATTCTGCTATATTAATAACCCCAGATATAATAACTGAGTGCTTTAAGGAATATTTAGATTTAATTATTGAAAATAGTCAATAACTAAGATCATGGTTAACTTAAAATTACAACTACCATAGATAGAAATTGAAGGTATTCTAAATTTTGTGTTATGAGTAAGTTTAATTAAACTAGTTTCTATTAGAGTTCAGCTACTTAAATCTGCCTCTTATAGACTACTTAATGATCTCAATGTTGTATTGCCAGCCTTAAGGCAAAATATTAATACTGTAAAATATATTGGAAAAAATTACTTAATAATAAGCAATTGATTTTAAAACTTATTGAATATATATACACGTGGTAGATGAAAATGATAGGTTTCAAGGCTAGGTAAAATGGTTTAATTTAAGGCAAAATGCTGCCCGAATGCAAGTGCATTTCTAGGTATTTTAACGATGAAGTAAACTTATAAATTCACAAATAACTATAAATAACTTTTATATGATTGTTAAGAACTCAAATAACGTAGTAAAGAAAATGTAACATATAATAAAATACTGAACATTGAAATGTAGGTTAATCAATTTTACCGACATTTAAGCAATAAATATAATCTGCCGTATCTATAATTATTAATAATTAAATAGGTATACAGATGGA
>CAKMZJ010000116.1 GCA_929200395.1 Candidatus Gorgonimonas eunicellae
CTAAAAGAGAACCTCTAGAAAATAGCTTGGTATTACCTATTTTACTAAATTTAATCTTAAGAGGTTTCTTCTTTAAACTAAGTTAAATGCTTTTTTAAAGTAATATGTAAGCATTCTCCTACCTGCTTAACATCATGATAGTACCAATTTATAGTATCTTGCATTTTGTTTATCTTTATATCAAAAGCAGCCATCGCAGCTGATCCCATTAATTTAGGGGCTACCATCAATATTAGTTCATCGACTAAATTATGAGCAATAAAACTTCCTGATAAGTTACTGCCTGCCTCAACTAGTACTTCGTTACATTGTTGGTTAGCAAGATAATCTAATAATTCTCTAAGGTTGACTTGGTTATTAGTAGTTTTTATACTAACCACCTCTACACCTTTATTTTGTAATCGCTTAATAGCTTTATCATTATTACTGGTAGTAGCTATTATTACTTTTCCTGCTAAGTTTATAATTTTTGAATCTAACGGGGTTTTTAGATTTGAATCAGTGATAACTCTAATAGGTTGTCTAGAAGGCATATAAAACTTGTCATCATTAGTTAAATCTTGATATCTAACATTTAATGATGGGTTATCAGCTAGCACAGTACCTATTCCAGTGATAATCGCACAACTTTTAGCCCTTAGTTGTTGCACTGCTATACGTGATTGTTTACAGGTTATCCATTTAGATTCACCGCTAGCCATAGCACTTCTACCATCTGCGCTTAATGCCATTTTTAGTCGGGTATATGGTTTGTTTGATAGCATTCTTTTAATAAATCCCTGATTTATTTGTTCTGCTTCACTTTGACAATTACCCACAATGACTTCTATTCCTGCCTGTCGTAGCGCTGCTATTCCTTTACCTGCAACTTGAGGATTGGGGTCAGTCATGGCAACAACTACCCTGCTAATTTTAGCTGCTATAATTTTATTTACGCAAGGAGGGGTTTTACCATAATGGCAGCATGGCTCCAGTGTTACATATAATGTAGCGTTTTGTAAGCTAACTTTAGAGTTATTTATCGCCATAACCTCGGCATGTTCACCACCCGCTTGTTGGTGCCATCCTTGTGCTATTATTTGATTATTTTTTACAATAACACAGCCTACCCTAGGGTTAGGCATACAGCTATATATTCCTTTACAGGCAAGATCTATAGCCTGCCTCATAAAAACTTCGTCTTTCATTTTAATCACAGATGAGCCATATTAGGTTGATTTATTGATCAAAGATGTAATTTATAGTGTACCTTAAAATACAAAATAGTTTAAAATATTACATCATCAATTGTACTAATGCATAGTTTTTATGTTATTTTAATCAACAAATTCTAATATGGGTACTTCATTAGGTATATTGTTATGTGAAACTCTTTTTTGGGGGCTATTAGCCTGCAAGAGTTTTTTAGCAGATTTATGTTTTTTTAGTTCTAATTCTACTAGGTTAAGGTGCTTAAATTCTTGATTTTGGTTTAATAAATTAAATGCATCTTTTAGAGAAAGTCTTTTTTCTGGTTTATATTGTAAAAGACCAACAATTAAACGTTTGATATCATTTGGAATAAATTTTGATTGTTGTACTTCAGCCATTTTGTTTTTGTGTAGATTATAATCAAAATAGTATTTTCCTTCATCGTATTCGATAGTAAAATAGATAAAATGCTTAACTATCATCTGAAGAAATGTTAAACCTATGCACCAAGCATCAAATTTTATACCATTGATAAATGAGCAAGAAAAATATTCAGGAGCTAGATATTCACGAGTGCAATAAATATCATTTATCGAGATATACCCATTTCTATCCATGGGAGAAACAGCGCCAAAATCTATTACAAATGCTTCTGCAGCTTGGTTTACTATTATATTAGAGCTTTTTATATCTCCATGTATGCTATTTGTTATTTTATGAAATCCCATTACTTGTTCTATTACTTGTTTTATTATTAGTTTAGGTAAATCGTAACAATTTATATTATCTTTTATAGCTTTAGGGGGTGATATATAATTATTTAGACTTTCGCCTTTATAATCACTAATAATGTTAATTTCTCTAGTTTTATTATTAATAAATAGTTTAGCAGAAATTCCCATTTCCTTAGTATAGTGAATTTCATATGTAGCATTGTATATAGCATTTTCTAATTCTTCTAGTGTCTGATCTTCTATAAAAAACCTTTTGATAACCCCAAGTTTTGAAATTGATATTATATTATGGTGAAAGTGTTTTTTTTTTAAATTAACCAGTTTATTAGTTTTATTTATATCATAATTATCGGTTATTGCCTCATTAAATAGTTTATGCCCTAAAATAACTTGGGCGTTACCTCCTGAGCCAACAAAAAAATTACTGTTATTTTGTTTAGCATTAACATAATGTAGACTTCTAATATTGTCTGCACTGATATTACGGCAACTTAAATGTTGTAACCTTTCATGACTATTGTTATTAGATATTCTCTTTGTATTATTAGAATAACTAACATTTTGGTGATCAACAGCTTTTACATTCTTAGCTGTATTTTGTGAACTGAAATTTGAATCTGACTTTTTAGCGTAGTAACAGTATAGTAATTTAGTAATCATTATTATTAAGTACTTTTATAGCTATTATTAACTTTAGTATAACACTAACCACGATAAAGCAATAAACTTTATTTTTTAGATCGCTAATGTAATACCTATTATAAACTTGAGATGTTAAATTTTATTATCATGTGATTATTTTTTTGACTTATAAGATAAAACGACCGATATAATTTCAACATACGAACTAAAAGATAAAATTTTACTATGGATAAATCAACTAAAAGATATAAAAAAAAACTCTCGTTGTTGTTATTAAAAGCAGTATTAATATCAGCTATTATATTAGGAAGTATCATCAGTGTTATACAAATTATTGTTGATGCTAACGAGTCTAGTAAACTAATAGATAAAAAATTTTATAGTATTTTAAATGTACTACAAGAGCCAGCATCTAGAGCCATTTTAACAGATAATCAGGAATCAGGAAATAAATTGCTTGAAGGTTTGTTAGCTATTCAGGGAGTGTCGTCAGCTAGGTTATCTTCTACAGATGGTAAATACTTAACAACTGTTACCACTAAGCTATTTTATTCCAAATATAGAGTGGTGTCTGACTCTTTATTTAAAGCAATTAGAAATTATAATTTAGCTTTATATACCGATGCAACAAAAACAAAAGTTATAGGAAATTTATCTTTTGTTATCGATACTGCATACTCAGGTAAGGCTTTTATTCAACGATCTATCATTGTATTTTTAGGTGGTATTTTACGTTCGTTATTAATGGCTTTAGTTTTATCTTTGATATACCACTTATTGCTTACTAGACCATTAAATAAATTGATAAACCAACTACGTAATATTAATCCAGAAAATGATAAAAATCGTATGCAAGCTCCAAAATTTTATAAACATAATGAAATAGGTTTATTAGTTGATACCGCAAACAATTTACTTAACTCTATACATAATCATTACTCTATGCGACGAGAAGCGGAGTCTCAAATTGCTTCGTTATCAGAGTATGATTATATTACTAGATTGCCTAATAGAGTGAGTTTAGTAAAATATTTAGATCAAAAAATAGAAACTAATAGTCAAGCTCTTAATAAAATAGCTATATTCTGTCTAGGGATTGATAATTTTAAAGAATTAAATGCTCATATTAGTTTTAATGCGGCAGAACATATGTTAGTGCAGTTAACACATCGATTACAAAGTGCTTTAATAAAAGACTGTTATATAGGTAAATTAGGTGAAGATCAATTTTTAGTAATAAGTGAGACAATAGTTAACCCTGGAGATGCAGCTAATCTAGCAAACAAATTGTTACAGCAATTACATCAACCATTTAGTTTGAAAAATGAACAAATTGCTTTACAAGCTACAGTTGGTATTTCATTGTTTCCTGAAGATGGATCTAGTAGTGATAAATTATTGCAGCATGCTGAATTTGCAATGATTCAAGCAAAATTAAAAAATAAAACGAAATATCAATTCTATTTAGCAAGTATCAATGAAAAAGCTAAGAAACAAAATAAAATAGAATCAGAGTTGCATTATGCTTTTGAAAGAAAGCAATTCTTTTTATTGTTCCAACCATTAGTTAGTTTAACAGAGAAAAAAATCATTGGCGCTGAAGCATTGTTGCGTTGGAAGCATCCAACTATTCGCGATATTTCTCCTGATGTATTTATTCCAATTTTAGAAAAAAATTTTGGTATCATTCCTGTTGGGAGTTGGGTACTAGAAGAATCTTTTAGTCATTTAAGACAATGGCATCTACAGGGTTTCACTGAGTTAAAAATATCTGTTAATTTATCAGCAGTGCAATTTCAGTATGATAATCTAGTTGAAACTATGGCTCAATTATTAGAAAAATATCAAATACCAAGTGAAAAAGTTGAACTTGAAGTTACAGAAAGTTATATTTTAGAAGATATAGACAATTCAAGGCTGCGGTTAAATCAACTAAAATCGCTAGGTCTAAATTTAGCTATAGATGATTTTGGTACTGGATACTCATCTTTAAGTTATTTGCAAAAATTCCCCTTTGATAAAATTAAAATAGATAAATCATTTATTGATGGGTTACCAAGTAATAAAGAAAACAGTGTTATTGTTAACTCTATAATTCAATTATGTAAAAACTTTAATCTTTTAGTGCTTGCCGAAGGCGTAGAGCATACAGAGCAAGAACAATTTTTATTAGAGAATGGTTGTAATGAAGGGCAAGGATATTTATATGAAAAACCGATTTCTAGCGAACAGATATTAGAATTAATCAAAAACTATAATCGTTAAATGTAATTATGATGAGTATGCAAGGAGAGCTTAACTTTGATTGTTATTTTTGTTGATTCGCAAAACCTAGGAGGAATAGAAACACATATTTTACAGCTTGCAAAAGGATTAAATCAATTTAATTATGAAAATGAAGTCTGGTTTTATAGAAAATATAATCAAGGTCATCCGTTAGAAGAACAATTTAAAAGTAATCAGATAAATTTTTCTTATTTAGATGGTTCATTAACTTCTTTATTGGCACGTTTAGCTGAAAACAATGTTGACATACTGCATTCCCATGGATATAAGGCTAATATCTTAGCTAGGCTAGCTAAAACAATTTTTCAAACGCGAGTAGTTACCACTTTCCATAATGGTGATCTAGGACAGGGAAGATTAAAACTATATACCACTATAGATTTAATCACTAGTAGAATTTCTGAAAATATTGCTGTCAATAAAGAAATATCTAATAGATTACATAATAAATGTACTTTAATTAATAATTTTATTGATACCTCAACTGCTAAAATATCTTTTGGTAAAGAAATTGCATTTGTTGGTAGGCTAAGTCATGAAAAAGGCCCTGATAAGTTTTTGGAGTTAGCAGAAAAACATCAGAAATTAAAATTTTGTATATATGGCGATGGACCAATGAAAAATGAGCTGTTAGAGCTATCGCCAAAAAATTTAAATTTTGCTGGGCAAGTTAACAATATGGATGCTGCATGGTCTAAAATTGGGTTGTTATGCATTACTTCAAGAGCAGAAGGTTTGCCTATGGTTGCTTTAGAGGCTATGTGTCGTGGAATTCCAATAATTAGCTTTGATATAGGTGGGATGTCACAAGTAATAGAGCACAATTATAATGGTTGGTTAACAGCACAAAACGATATAGAAGCTATGAGCTATTACTTAATAAATTGGTTTAATTTAGATTCGAAAATAAAAAGCATGATAAAAAATAGATGCATACAAACTATAGAGGCGGCTTATTCATCGAAAAGTGTTATTCCGCAAGTAGCAAAATTATATACTAAGCTTATTTCAAGATAATTTTACTTTTTAGAAAATTTTTTAATACTTTAGCTTTAGCACTGTAAACCTAGCCTTTCTAGGCAAAGAGGTTCACAGTGAGCATTTTGCTTTATCTTTATATTGTATCATTTAGTAGGTTAGCAAAACTATTTATGCTATCTGTTAAATTTAGCATTTTACGTTGTTGCTCTTCATTAAAATTAATGTAATTATCAGGTGAATTATATTTTAATATAATAATAATATCTAAGATTTTATCTTTTTGATGCTTTATTTCTTTAATTATGTAATTAATTTTATTCAGAAATTTATTGCATATATTGTTTTTAGCAGCGAGTTTTTCATGCTTTCTATCATTGTAAAACATTATTGCTTTATCTTGATGATAAGCGCCAAAACTTGTTAACATATCGGTTTTATTATTAGATTTACCATTTATTAGCTTAAGGTATTTATCTGCTGGTGTTTCAAAATTGTTATTAATATCAAAATGTAACCCAGTATCATCATTAAAATCGTTTGTTTGCTCGTGTAGTTCAGTTGCTAAGGTAAATACTGGGGCTTTATTTATTACCGCAGAAAATTTAGCTCTATTTTTAGTTAATAATGATATGCCAAGTAAATCAATTGAAAAATTATCTATTATGTTATTTAATATTTCTTGTATAGATTTCCCTGTGGCATTATATGCTAGATCTTCTAAATCAATAATTATACCGTAATCATTACTAAATGTATTAATATTACGAGCCAGTTTGATAAATGAAGCTAAAAAACTTTTAGGGGCATCTGCTAGAAAAGCTATATAAGATATTAGCTCTTTAAATACACTTATAATAGTTTCTAATTTTAAATCAGTTAAAAAAGTATAAGTTTCTTGGAATTTTTTATAGTTTTCTACAAAACTGTTTTGTTCTTCTTCGCACTTTAATATTGATACTTCTTTCATGTCTTCGACAAAAATATCATCAAACATAACATCTTCCTTAATGTTTAGTCTTTAATAGATGCAAATCAAGTATATACACGTGGCAGTTGGAAATGCGGGTTTTCAGCAAGTGATTATAAGTTTT
>CAKMZJ010000117.1 GCA_929200395.1 Candidatus Gorgonimonas eunicellae
TACGTGTATATAGCTATTAAAAAGCTTAACTTTTATTGTTAAACCTCTTAAAGTGCAATCAATATTCCTATAGCAAATTGCCTTAACTTTAATTTTTTAACAATACTCTAACAGCCCTGTCTGCATCTGCAAGGTGTATCATAATTTTGGAAGACTTAAAACATGTCTAGCACTCAATACTATAAAGAAGTATCAGATAGTCAACTATATAATAGACGACTAAACAAGTCAGGAGGCGCACAATGGGAAGCAGATATGCATGAGGATACAATGAGCAAGAATAACACTTTTTTTTCTAGCGACGATCGCTTTGTACCAAAGCCATTGTATCGCCCGTTACCTGATGATTTTCAACCATCGATAGAAGTATTAGATTATTTAGAAAGATTTCATAAAATACCAAGTTCGTTTATTGATATGCATTTATTAGAATTTAAGCTTTATTGGAATGAGACTAAAGAACTACACAAAGCTTGGCAAAGTAAATTTAAATCTCACGTAATACATCAATGGAAGCGACAACAAAATGAAGCTAATAAAACATCTTATAAATCAACCATTGAAAGCCTCACCGATTACCAGTGGGCACAGGGCATCAGCTTTGATGAAGAAGATATCTAGTTCAAATTATACAGCTCGCTCAAAATCAACTAGAGAAACTATATCCTCTGAACACATGGATGCTATAAATACGGTATTTACTTTATTAGCAAAAGCATCTTTTGCTAAATATAAATTAGCTTTTCCTACTAATGAGGCAATTAATAGTGCTAAAGCGACCTGGCTAGGACTTTTAAAAAACTTTCCTCCGGCAAGGATTGTAAAGGCAACTAAACAAGCTATTTATCACACTAAATATTTTCCTGATTTAATTGAGATTATCAAGCAGTGTAAGTTTAGCCTTGAAGAATTAAATTTGAAGCCAGCTCTAGAAGCATATAAAGAAGCCTGTACATTAGAGCATAACGACAACTGGTCGCATGAAGTGGTTAAATTAGCAGCAAAAAAAACTGGATGGCACACTCTTAAATCCGAATCAAAATATGTTGCTTTTCCTATATTTGAGAACTATTATTTAGAGCTAGTGACTCAAATGCAAAACGGAAAATCTATAACAGATATCATAGAGCCTAAGTCTTTAGATTGTACTAGTATTAAAGAAAAAGCTAAATTATTAGCAGAACAACAACAACACAAGTTAATGCAACAGCAAAAAATAAATACAACAGATGCGATTACCGCTAAAAAAAAATTGCTTAATACATTTTCAGTAAATAAACATCACCAAGAATAAAAAATATACATCTTCAAGTAGAGGGCATACATGTACCTTCTACTATATATCCTCAATAAATCAACTTAGTTTTCTATTTATTATACTTATCTAGAAACATTTATTCATAGGAAAATACTGCTATAATGGGGTTTTATTAGATAAGAAAAATAAAGCATTGGTATTTATCAAAAATATGGTGTATTTTTGTATATTACTTGTTGTGAAATAGTAACTATTTGCTATGTATATAAAAGCACTAAATTTTGGGAGCTATTAAGATCTACTTCATTGTATATATACCTTGAAGGGCAATAGTATTCCTGCTATATTTTGCTTGAAAGTAAAAGTTTCACTAAATTTTGAAAAGAGACTTAATCTCTTGCTAAAAGCCTTTACTTCTAGTTGTTACTTATGTATATTAATGCTAAATCGTTGGATTTAAAGTATTATATTAAGCAAAATATTCAACTTTCATTTATAATATAATTCTAAATTATTTAAATAAAGACAAGTGTCACTTAACTGAATTACTACTTAAATACTTTAAAGATAAATTATTTTTCTGTTACACAATTTAATATCAATAATAAATTTAAATTACAATAAATATTATAATAGGAATTATAAAGATGTTTGCTGATACAATAAAGTCATCAAGTAATGCTACTTTTCATAACCTACCTGAAACACCTAAGCTTCATTTTTGTGGGTATTCGGTATTAAAAAGTGAATTAGCTCTTAGAGACACTAAAACAGATGAAATCGCTGATTTTATTACACACAATACCAGTTTAAAAGAAAAAGAAAATTTATTTAAAATGCATTTCTCTAAGGTAAAGGTTATCAATGATACAGATAAATTACAGCAAGACATAAAAGACTACTATGAATTGAGTACAGGGTATGATTTAGGTCTTTGTATTGATGAAGAAAAACTGCAATCAGCTTGGATGCATATTGATTCTATTGTTGACGTATCTTCATCGTTCTCAATGAGTACAGCTATATTAGGTGCAATTGTAGGTGTTGCCATAAGTAGGTCATTAGATGACACAAAAACACCTTATATTGATATATTATCTAAATCAATATGCTATAGTGGTTTTGCTGCTCTTACAAAAATCGCTTATGATTTTGTTAGAAATGTAACTGGAAGTAAACCCATGCATTTTCACATAATAAAGGCAAAAAAAAATTGGGAACGCTATCTTAGCAACGATGCTATAGAAAAAAGCATAAAAGATACATCTTTAAGTCAAAAAGATAGCCAAATCAACAAATCATTTTTTGACATGTCTAATTTCCCAATACTATTTGATAATTTATATAGGTTCCTTGGTGTATCAAGGCATCAAACTCTTGCCCTTTTTAACGCAACTTTAATTGGTATTGTAGATACCTGGAGCGAAATTAGTTGTAAACAGTTGTCTACTGATGACAAAGTTACAAAAATTGATAACGACATAATTAATAAAACAATAATTGAAAACACATTATTAGCATTAGAGTTAAATCGACTTATTTTTCACGATAAACAAACTATCGATAAACAAACTATCAAACCAGAGGAAAAAGGTATACTAATAGCTGCCTTACAAGCTAAAAATAGTATCGATTTAAAAAATATAAATCTAGAATCTAGAAACAAAAAAATAATAGGTTTTACTGCAAAGAAAAATCTTTTTAAAAAGAACCTTAGTGATTTAAAGCAAGGGTTTTACACTATGAATATTGATACTTTTCTTGCTTTAAGAGTTACAGAAAGTTTTAAAGGTAAAGTTTATAGCTTATTTATGCCATTATTGAATGTAACATACGAATCTTCATCGGTAGATGACATCTGTGGTCTGCTTTCAAACTTTGATCAATATAGAAATATTAGTTTAGATAAAATTGGTGGAGAGATAGAATCAATATAAAGACAAAACATATAATGCAAATTAAGCTTTATTTTTAATAGCAAAGAAATAAGTTATACACCTTCAAATAGAAAGTGTATATAGATAAATAACTTATAATATGTTATCATAAAGTCGGACATTAAATAGAAATATAAATTTCATTAATGCTAGTAATGGAAAGGTTGCGTTGTCGCATCCTAAGTTGTTATTATCATAGTGAATTTTAAAACTGTGATTGTTTAGAATATCGTAATTCTCGTATAGATCTTCTGGTAGTTTCCTATTTTTTATATGTTCTGTAACATGATCATTAACATCTATATTAAGAGTTGAGTTTTCTATTGCATCATATTTGTTTGCTGTCCAATATAAAATCTCTGTAACAGTACGAGCCATCCATTTATTATAATCATCTGTTGATAACCGCATAAAATTTGCTAAATTAATATTATTGTTTTGAAATCTTCCTGTTAAAAAGCTAGAAAAAATTTTTTCGATAAAATTAGCCATTTTGTATTTATAATCGTTGTTTTTATAATGATATTCTATAGAATCCTTGTGAAGTCGAGCATATAATAATACTGAAGCTAATAAACATTCACAAATAGTATTAGCTGCTAAAATATTCTGAATTACTACTGGGAAATTTTTTACGTCTTGGCTATCTTTATATTGTAAAGCTCCTGAAATTTCTCCAAAAAATTCACAATCACCAAAATCACGCAGTCCAGTATAACCATAATCTGGTCTATTTGTTGCTGTAGTAGCCCAATTCTCTAGTTTACCTACCATATTTATATCATTACCAACCGGATAGTTGAGTTCACCTCGACAAAAACCTACTGTTATTTTTCTAAAAAGCATATGCAAAGCTCCCCATTTACGATCATTAGCAGCATAATGATATGCTGGTAAAGTGCTAGTATGGTAAATCCCTATAGAAGTGAATAAGCCAATATCATGGCATGCCTTTAATATTCCAGTTTCAGATTTTTGGTAAGGATTTTCTATGTAGTCGTTATCTAATTTATGGGCATATTTTAAGTAATCTATGGAAGCTGAAAACACTAATACATCTACACATTGAATATTTTTATTATCTATGAATTTATCGATACCATCTTCACAGTTAAAAATATTCTTAGGTAAGCTTGCTACTGGGATACGCACCATTTTTTGTAATTTAGGTATGCTACTTTTTAACCTGCATTTTAAAGATTTACCATAATTATCATGGTGAAAAAAATCAAAAATATATCCTTCTTTAACAAATTCTATTAACTGTTCTTTAGGCTTTCTAAATTTATAAAATACAGCTGTTTCTGTAGATGTATCTACTTGCAGAGTCCTACCGCCTGTAAATTTTGCATTATCCAATATATTATCTGTTAATGTATCTAGTGGTAATTGAGATATTGTTTTAGTTGTAATATATTCTTTTAAATGTTGGGTTATTTTAGGTAAGATTAATCTTCTCGCTTGATTATTTTTATAACAACTAGATAATAATTCAGTTACAAATTTTGCTGGCACCGCTTGTTGTATTGGATTAACTTTGTTGTATAATTCTTTCGTTAGTGTTGGTGCAAAATAAAAGTTACCTATTTTGATGTTATCTAGCAAGCTATTTTTAAAATATTGAGGAATTTTAGTAGATTTTATCATAAAAAATAATACATCAGATGACCTAGATATACATTGAAGAGAATGAGCTAAAAGCTTATTTTCTATAACGTCATCAAATAATTGATGAGAAAAAAGTTTTTCAATAAAGTTATAATCAATAATATTATTCCATTTTACATATTCATCAACTAAATAATGTAATGCTTCTTGCGTTAATAAATTTTTAGGAATTTTATTTATATAATCGCGATTTTTATTATTGCACAAATATAGCCAAATATCTAAAGTTCTATATTTGTTAGGTATTGTAGCAAATAATGAAGCCTTATTTTCTATATGGTTTTCATGATTAGTTAAATTTAATCGCCAATCAATGGCTTCAGGATAGTTAGTAAAAATTATTTGATACGAATCTTTAGTTAATAAAGCACTACTTAATGTATGTATATGTTCTGGGTTTACTTTTAACATATAAATAATTACATTCACATTGAATTTATACTTTTCTGGTAACAAACTATAATTATATATACTCTGATTAATATACTGATAGCATTTTTCTTCTGTTAAATAATCGGGGATATATCGTAAAAGATGTGTATTGTTATCGTAGTTAATACGTTGTAATGCAACTTGTTGTATTTTATCTTTATGAGCTATAAAATAATTATCAACTATATTTTTTTCTTCGATATCTAAAATACTACAATGCTTTAGCCTAGTTAATATAAGCTCTATACTCATATACTGTTTAGGTATATTCTCTATTGTAGCTTGAGCAACCTTTTGTAAAATATAATCATTTATCAAAACTGGGTTAATTTTTTCCATAGCTTTTGTAGATGATATACAAGACTTTATAATAATATTAGGATTATTTTTTGCTACATCTTCAGATAAACATTCTACCCCTGATATTTCATTAGGTCTTATACATTCAATACAGTTATCGAATGCTTTTATTCTAGTTATAAATAAAGCTTGTAATTCGTTTTTAAATTTTTTAGGGATTAGGTTTATATTTACACTAGTTGTATTTAATATATATTGTTTACATAGATTAAAAGTTTTAAATTTTTCAGGAATGAATCTAAAGCTATCAATTAAGTAATTACACACTTGTAGACAAAAATCTTGGGTTATAAACTTATCTGGCATTGACTCAAAAAGTATCTTGCAAAAAAATAATCTATTATTGTTAAAAGCGTTATACCATATTTCTTTAGTTTGCAAGTTATCAGCTAAATAATTTATATAAGCATAGCAACTATCATTCTGAGCACAGAATTCAATAAACTTATTATAAATTTCTGGTGTTTGATGCTCAGAGGGGATATATTTTATAAAGCTATAGTAACCGGATAGAACAGCCATTTTTGCAATTTGAATATTTTGTTTTGCAATATTACCAAGGCTAAAAAAATTTTTTATGTTCGAATCATGTAAATACTTAATAAACTGAAGATTATCTTGTAATTCGATCAAATCTATGTCTGAAAAACTATATAATTTAGATAATAGTATTAATTGTTTGAAAGTTAGTTGAGTTATACTAATACCATTTTTTAGTAAAATAATAATTTTATATTCATCTATGCTAAAAGGTATTAGCGATACTTGATTAAAAACTTTAGTATTGATGTTATCACAACAGTCAAAAATTCTATTTGTGGTATTTATTATAGTTGTAGCTAAATTTGGATTTGGTATTGCTGTTAGATTATTGGTATATGTTGTATTTATTATATTATTCATTTGTTTTTATTGTAACTGTTATTGATATATATCTTATACTTTAAGATACCTGATTTCATTAATAAATAATAACCTTATCTAATTGAACTTTCAAACTATATACACCTTCAGGTAAAAGTTGTATCAACGGATAAAATATTTTTTTAGTATAAAAAAAGTAATTGTCGTACTAATAATTTATTTGTTTTTAGTAAAAAAAGCTACTATTAAACAGCGGTTTCAATAGTATTTATAAAACTTATTATTTTATTTTCATTTCCATTTTCATTTTCATTCTCATTTTCATTATCTAATAATAACTGATTATTTTTAATACGTTTTTTATATAGTTTATAAGTTACTC
>CAKMZJ010000118.1 GCA_929200395.1 Candidatus Gorgonimonas eunicellae
GTATAAAAATAGATTAGCTACTTGATCGAAACAGTTATTTTGAGGTATTAATAATTGCATGCGGTTATGAATATTCTGTTCATACTCCTCAATTCTTTCAGGTAGACTGTAACTGTCATTTATTTTATAATTTATACTGAAGAAAGCACTAATAAGAGCATATATATAAATAAAACCTGTTAGTGGAATATATTTTGATAAATGAATAGAATAGATTAAATAATAATAATATGTCTTTCCATAAAAACAGATATTGAGAATTATCGAAAGAGGGTCTGCGATATAACTATAAAATGTTTTGTTTGCAATAAAACTAGAAGATAATACAATATCTATAAGGAAATATATTTGCAAAAAACGCAATATGTAATTATTTTTATTTTGCAAGTAGCAGTTACTACCTATTGGTGCATCAGAAGAGTCAAAACTTCGGTGAGGATAGCGTTTTTCTATTTCGTAGCAACTTTCATATTGTTTGTCAATTTCATATGTATTTAAATAAATTTCTGTAATCCCGGCTAATAATAACGGCAATACTAATTTAATTTTTATTTTACTCTCTTTTAATAAAGCTTGTAGCTTCAGTATGTTAGCAGATGGGATATTTTGCATTCCTTGCCTAATATCTTCTCGTTTAATTGGTGTTAATATATCTTTGTTTATAACATCTATGTCGCTTAACATGTTAGCTAGCGATTGTTGAATAATAAAAATCAAGATAAATAAAATATAATTGATACGATTCATGAGAATATTCATTATAATAAATTTTTTTAGTATAAAAAGTCAATCTAATGTAGCTTTATCTATTAGGTGTATAATTTATCCACACGAGCAGTTAATATTTTTAAGTAAATAACAATATTTATGCTCGGTATAAGGGAGTGGTTTTGATTGGTATGGGCATTATTTAGATTTCATTTAAAGGTACTTGTTAGTTTAGTTTCTTCGTAGGTTTCATCGCTTATAGGAAGCCCGTGGATTAATCTATAAATGATGATTGTTGATGCCAAAAGTTTATATTTATAATCATGTTTTCGTTTCTCCTCTCTTTTTGCTTTATTTACAGGGTCATTATACTCTTTTGCTTCTTTTAATTGGTATTCAAACTCAGCTTTGCTCATAGGCTTCTCCTTTTTTAGTTTATGTGCTAAATGTAGATCAGATTCCATAGAATAAATGGCGTATAAATATTCAGGGTCTTGAAGGTCATCCTTTATATCATTAGTCATTTGATGGAAACTTGGATTATAATCCGAGTCAGGAGTCACACCTTCAGATTTAATGTCTAAATTACTCCATTGCTGGCTTTTAAACTCTTCTAAGGGGTAGGTAAATCTACGTGTATTGTTATGAATAGATGGTTCGTAATTACTGTTGTAAGGTACTTTATTTCTAGGTATATAACCAATATCAAAGCCATATGTAGATATTGTTTTTTCTTGAAAATCATTCCCATCAAGGTAGTCGATAACCAAGGTTAATTTACTTGCTTCTTTACCACCTAATATTGCAAAGAAGGTGCTTATATAATGATTTGAATTTGGAGGAAAAAAATGGCCACAATTGTGGATGATAGGTTCAGGCATCATTGGTTTATGCTTACTATCATCATTGTCATCGTTATTTGAAAAGCTAAGAGTGTTTGGAAATTGAGTAGCTGTAGTCCAATTATCGAATTCTCCTTGCGTATTCATAGATTTAAATTTTTTCTTAATTAAAGACCGATGAAGTTTATGTATGACGCTATTTTTTATCTGACTATCTCTCTTGATTTGCCAGTCTATGATAGTTTCTAGATGATCACTATTAGAGCTAGTGATTTGGCCATCAGTGTTATCATTTGAAGAAGTGGCAGAAGTCTGATCTACTAAATAGGGAGGATCCATAGCTTGGCATGTAAAGATAATAAAAAGACATAATAGATTCGAAAGGAAATATAAAGTTTTAAATGTTTTTTTTATAATCATAAGATGTTAGACCTTTATTGATAGCCATTCTCAAAATGGCAGTTGAAAAAATTAATAGAATAATTTGCAATTATTTATGATGTGTTTTTTCAGTTGAGTATCTCTGTAAAGTTTTACGACTGTAACCAGTTATCTTTAAGAATAATAAGATCCTAAATGATTGGATAGATTAGTCAAAAAGTTACACAATTTTGTTTACAATCTCTAGAAAATTAATTATAAAAAATTTACAGGTATAATCTTAGATAACATATCTTCATCATAATTTATTTTAATATGATTAAGCATAATATTAGAAAGAATATGTGTGCAACTGAATGTTTTTCCCATTAATATATTCTGCCAATTAGTGTATATTTCTGTATAAGATTCATTTTCATCTTTAGGAAAAGCTTTTTTATCTATTTTATATGCTTCTGTAAGTAATGCACTAGCATATGCTCGCACACTAAAAGGAGAGTTGAAGTGAGAGCCAAAAAATTCATCTGATGAATATTTTACAAAAACATATGCAATGCAAACTAAGGTTTGTGAAATTTTTATATTATTTTGGTTTTCTAAATGAAATATTTGTTTAATACTAGCTAAATTTTTATTAGTTATACCGTTAATTTCTTCATTTTTTATACTGATATGTTTATTTAATAAAGTTAATAAAGCATAATCATGGCTAATTGTTCTTTCTTGCTGATTATTTATAAATGCATTATTTGTTATTTGTAAAGCTAGGGATGTTGTTAAAAAATTTTCATATTCACCTAAATACAAGCTTTTAATGAAAGTATTAAACAATAAATTTTTTGTCATATAAGCAAAAAAGTTTTTTTTAAAATAAGAAAAATATATATTATAGATTACATTTAATGAAAAGTGATTATTAGATAAATTATCTCCATTTTTATTAAACAATAAAAATTTTTTCCAATCTATAAATTGATATTTATTAGTTGTATCAAGAAATTTTTCTAAACTATTAGCAGATAAGAGCATAACTAGATTACGTTCTATAAGAATATAATTAGCTGCATCGGAATAAAATTCTTTACACCAAAGTGGATTTTTTTCAAAATCACCAAATAATATTGTAAATTGTGAATTTTCAAAAAAATTCTGTATTTTTGCTAGTGATAAATAAGTTTCATATACTTTTTTAGCTTTGCCTGATACGACTATATTTTTACTACTAACACCCATAAAAATTAAATGTATAAAATTAGAATTCCTATTTAGAAGACAATATTCAAGATAGTAGCCTTTTATATTAAAATTAGCAGCAAGAAGTTCAAATTTTTTCTGTGTTATATCAAAGATGATATCAAGAACTTCATCAGAGAATAAAATATTTTTTAATACTTCGCTATATTTTATACGGGTGAGTATATAATTTAAAAAAATATCTGAAATAAGGTTATATTTTTCTAAATAATGCTTTAGTTTTTCTTCACGCAAAATATCTATTATTTTAATATATGTTTCATCGTTTCGTATATTATAATTAGTAATTAGCCGTAATATAGTTGAGACTAATGGTAAATGTTGTTTTTCAGGTAAATAATCTATTATATAATCTAATAATAATTGTATGTTTTTTTTATTTAAAAAACATACATGATTAAATTTAAATATACTAGAATCAATTTTATCTAATAATAAAAAAAAATGATCTAATGGTTGTAATTCTTTTGGTGTTGCAACCGACAAATTAATTGTTTGTATTTGCTCCATTAAATCTCTTATAATATATCTAGTTACTTTCGCTCCTTTGGCTAATAGTTTTTTAAGATCTTTAGGTTTTTTGTGGCATATATAATGCCATATAGCATCTCCAATATAACTATTTTCAATTGAGAACATATCGGTAGATTTATATCTACGGTGTGGTTTACCTTCATTATATTGAATGTTTTGGATAAAATATTCGCTGTTTAATAAATAATCGAAACTTAAATGATGATCTTGCTTTAAGAGAAGTAATAATAATTTCCCATAATAAAATAATTCCATAGAAACGTTATTATTATTTTCTATAGTTTGGATATTATTAAGATCAATAGTTACAGGTATAGAACATTTATTATTAACATTATAGTTTAATTTAATTGAACGGCCATTAAAATTTTTTCCCTTTAAAAAAATATACTTAGATGTATCATTCCTTAAAGTGCCTACATTAGAATCATTCAATTTAATTTCAACATTAGTTGCTACATTAGGTATTATACCTTTGTGATTTTCCTTCCAAAATTTATGATGTTCTTCTGTATCTGCATATGGGTCTTCAATTATTTCACCTTGTTTTGGTAAATCTTTTGGTAAATCAGATATTGAAAATTGATATTTATCTGGCAGATAGCATTCACCTTCAATAAGACGCTTTTCTATTAGCATTATTAAAGTTAGTAATGTATTATCTACATCTTTATGTGTTTCCCAGTTTTTTAATATAGTTTTAATTTTTACAGATAAACTCTCTATGTTATTGTCATTTTGAGTTAAATCTAACGGTGAAATTAACTCACAATAACCCGATAAAATAAACTTATGGGTATTGTATTGCCATTGTTCAATAAATAGTTTTTTATATTCTGACTTTGCTAATTTATGCAATTGCAAAAATGCTTGTATATTACTTAGATTGTTTTCTTGATTTATTGCTTGGCCTTGTAATTGACTAATTAATTGATTTGCTAATTCAATATCTTGTTGTTGAAACCAAGAGTTTATTGCCACTTTATTATCTATAGCTATTTGTCTAGTAGATAAATTTTTATCTATTGTTTCTATATTATCTTTATATTTTTCCGTATTAAAATTAGTTGTTTTAGTCTTATCTTGTTGTTCTATTGCTTCTGGAATTACATTGTATGTATCTTGTAACTGTTGCATAACACCCTTATTATTATTATTTTATAATATGTATTGAAATTATATTTTACAAATTATGTAGTTTTATCAAATTATTATAGTGTTTAAATATTAATATGTAAATTAAATAAAGCAACAAAAATAAATTATTAATATAAAATCGTTAACTACAGTATCAAATAATAAAGTCATAGATTATTGATATTAGTAAGTAGGCGAGATCAGTTTATAATATTTCTAAGGTTAGAAAACATTTGTGCTCGCAATAAGTTAAAATTTTCTACAATTGTAACTTGTTTTCGGGGTACAATTATATTTACTATATATGTATTATTTATGTAATTCTCAACAGTTTCAAATAAAGCTAAACTAGATGAATGCATAAAAAATTTAGATATTTCAGAATAACCATACATTTCTTTAGAAATCATATTTTTACTTTTTTTATTTATTTCTTTTATATTTTTAAATATATAAGGAGTTGTTCGTGAAATTATATTTTTAATTGCCATAACTTTTAGCTCCATAGTATCTGTAAAAAAAATGTTTTTTTCATCAAGTGGTAGGATAACATAATTATATCCACTAGTTGATAAATGTACTGCTAACTGCCATTCTCCAGAGTTTTTTATTAATACAGACACTCTATACTCTTTATCAATAACTAAACACATATCACCTAATGTATTAAATTGTACTTTCTTAGTACAAATAAAATCTTTAGCATCAATTTTTGTAACAATGTTTGTTAATGATTTTTCTATAAATTTATCCTTATTATTAGTTCGTGAAAATAAATGTAGATAACAAGTTATCACTGCTAGCTCTAGTTCATTGTTACTAAGAACTAAATGATTTATGTTTAAATCATCATGATTTTGTTTATCATAAGGTATGATAAACTCTTTAAGCTTTTTATGAATACCATTAACTTTTAATTTATATATTTTTCTATCATTATGTACAGTAATAAATAATTTTTTATCGTCGCTTCTAGGAAATATTATAACTTTATCAAGGTCACCCATATCGTTTATGCTATAGTTCCATAATTGTTTTATTTTTTGAGTATTATTATCTTTTAAATTAAGTTGAAATACAGTTAAATTTATTTTGTAAAAATCACTTCTTGTACAAACTAATAAATTATTTTGCGGTGTAAACTTTATTTTATGTATATTTTGATTATCTTCTATAAAAATAGTATCAACTATTTTTCTTGTTATAGGATAAGAAAATTCCCCAATATTTATTAAATTAGGTGAAAGTTTAGAGATAGTCGCATAATGATTACTTTTATGGTTGAATACAAAAATGCTAATTTGCTCCTCTTGATTAACTAATAAAGTTGAATCTGACCATTCAATAGATTTTGGAATTTTTGTAGCTATATATTGTAATTGTTGGAAAACAAACTCCGGAAATATTTTATTTAAATTTGGTAGATTTTTGTTGTGCTGTAAGAATTCATCTATTTTAATTTTTATGTTGTTATCAATATTTTCTAATACTGGAGCAATAAAAGCATCATAATTTTTTATAGAATAAAATCGATAGTTATCTGGCACCTTTTGTTGATAAATTTTTCTTCTTAATATTGGCTGTATAATTGAATTATAATATTTACATGTCATAGACAAATTAACAGCAGTTTTAGTATCCAAAAAGTTTACTATTTTTTTTGTCACTAGTTCTGGCAAGACTTCAGTGTTATTATTTTGTTGCGTTGATTTTAAGCTATATAACATAATATTTCTCATGTTTTTATTAAAAAATTAAGGTAATACTCTAATCAAAACAGTCAATTTACTAGTTAAAAAATTATGAGCATTGAGTATTTAGCTTGAAGGTTCTGCTACTTAGATGGTGTTTGTTTTCTACCTAAAACCTAAAGAATGAAGCTAACATTATCATTGACAAATATTTATATATTAAGTTTCAAATAAAGGTTGTAGTTTTATGCTGGGAAAACTTAAAAACATCAACTAATCAACTAACTATATGATGTTATTTTAGTGTTTATAAAAATGGTT
>CAKMZJ010000119.1 GCA_929200395.1 Candidatus Gorgonimonas eunicellae
TATTAAATCAATCTAAAAATATACAACAACTAACAGAAAACAACAATGAAATAAACAATCATCAAATTCTAAACTGTAACAAACTATTTTGTTTATTAGATAAAATACAACAAAAGAAAGAAAGCATATTTATTCCTGATATTGTACTTATGGCAATAGAATGGAATAAAACATACGTAATTCATCCTGTGGTAACTATTACAGAACTTAAAGAAGTAAACCCTGACTCCAATGAGATAATCTTTAATTTTAAGCTATTAAATCAAGTAGATCTAGAAGATTTTAGTGAACCAGAAGAACGAGAGTATTTATTAGATATAGAAGATTACTATGAGTGCATAATATTTGAAATATATGGTTCTTGCAAAATAAATTTTCAAACAAATCAAAAAGAAGTTATATTTTACACTAAATCAGGTGAAGAGTTAATGCATTTTACAGCTCAAATAAATGATGAATACTTATCAGAATATAGCATTAACAATATGCAAAAACATGTTTTATTTACAATAAAAAATAAAGCTGTGATAGAATATCAACTAGATAAAAACAAAGGGATTTCAACATGTCAAAATGTTTCCTTTCTAAAAAATTATACATTAATTGAAAATACAACTGCTAGTGCAAAAATGTTATCAAAAATATATGATATTTATAAAAAAGACTTCCGTTTATCTTCAAAGAAACCCTATAAAATAGCTCAAATATCCTCATTACAAAATATTTGTAATCAAATAATAGAAAATGATGGCAATACACAAGGTAGCAATTTAGTATCTTTGCTATTAGAAATAAAAGAAAATAATTACCGGCTATTTATTCCTGATTTAATTCCAATTATAAATCAATGGTATAAAATGAATATTATTGATCCTTTCGTTAACATAGATGACGTATTATTTGTAGATAGTACAAATGAAGTTCATATAAAATTTAATATAAAACAATCTGTTAACACTCTACCATTTATGTATCTAGATGAAAAACAATTTTTATTAAGCAGTTCACATCATGTACATACAATATCATCTCGTTCTATCTTTGAAATAAATGGAATTTGTAAAATAAACCTAAAAACTAAAAAAAGAACAACCATGTTATTTGATAAGATCGGTAATACCATTTTACAGTCTAATCTATTGTAACTTATTAATGTAAATGGATGTTATCTTAGTTGCGGTTCGAGTGAAAAAACTGGTCAACCTAAATTTAATCTAGAAGAAATATTGTCTTTGAAATTAACTACTACATGTGGTAATATAGTAGTTAATTACTGCTAACTTATAGAAAGATTGATACTTCATAAATCCAAAAATATTATTGTAT
This sequence comes from Candidatus Gorgonimonas eunicellae, assembly GCA_929200395.1. Taxonomy (GTDB): domain Bacteria; phylum Pseudomonadota; class Gammaproteobacteria; order Pseudomonadales; family Endozoicomonadaceae; genus CAKMZJ01. The sequence continues at coordinate 1,327 of CAKMZJ010000119.1, forward strand.
TTCTTCATTATTATATCTTCTCTTAAATAGTAGTACCTACAAGATTAAAATAAAGATAAAACAATTTAATATAAGAAAATTACGGGATGACTAATGACACATAAAAAATCAAATATTATACTTACAGTAGTTTTAAGCTGCTTACTATGTAGTAAAAATTCTTTTGCTATAGGAGTAGAAACAAATAATTTAGAATATACTATTAATGATACCCCTTTATTAGCTGAAAACACTAAATATAGTAAACAACATCCTAAAGATTATATCTTAAAAGAAGAAAAATCGCTTCATAAAAAATATAGTTTTAATAAAAAAATACATTACCTGTTAAAACATCAGAATTATGATAAAGATAGTTGTTTAAATAAATATCAAATTTCTTGGGATGCTTCTCATGATACTGGTGTTATAAGTTATCGTGCTGGGTACTCTTTTATAGATATATTAAATCAATCTAAAAATATACAACAACTAACAGAAAACAACAATGAAATAAATAATCAACAACTTCTAAGTTATAACAAACTATTTTGCTTATTAGATAAAATGCAACAACAAGAAAAAAACATATTTATTCCAGATATTGTCCCTATGTTAATAGAATGGGGTAAAACATACATAATTCACCCTATAGTAACTATTTCAGAACTTAAAAAAACAAGTCCTGATTCCAAGGCTATAAGTTTTAACTTTAAGATATTAAATCCGGTAGATTTTTCAGATTTTAGTAAACCAGAAGACCAAGAGTTTTTATCAGAAGATACAGAAGATGATTGTGAGAACATGATATTTAAAATATATGGGACCTGTAAAATAAATTTTCATACAAGCCAAAAAGAAATTATCTTCTACACTACATCAGGTGAAGAGTTAATGCATTTTACAGCTCAAATAAATGATGAATACTTATCAGAATATAGCATTAACAATGAAAAAAAACATGTTTTATTTACAATAGAAGATAACGAGATGATACAATATCAACTAGATAGAAATAAAGAGATTAATACGTGTCAAAATGTTAGCCATCTAAGAAATTATACATTAATTGAAAATATATATACTAGCAATGAAATATCATCCAAAAGATATGATCTTTATAAAGAATACTCAAGGGTATTTCAACAGAATTACCTTCGGATAGCCAAAATATCCTCATTACAAAATATTTATAATCAAATAACAGCAGACGATGAAAATACACAATGTAGCAATTTAGTTGCTTTATTATTAGAAATAAAAGAAAATAATTACCGGCTATTTATTCCTGATTTAATTCCAAGTATAAATCAATGGTATAAAATGGATATTATTGAACCTTTCGTAAATATAGATGATGTATTACCTGTAGAGAGTACAAATGAAGTTCATATAAAGTTTACTATAAAGCAACATGTTGACACATACTCGTTTATATATCCAGATGAAACACAATTCTTCATAAGAAACAAAAATACGATAGGTAGCAAGTTATTTCCTAGTAATTTTAAAATACATGGTATTTGTAAAATAAACCTACAAACTAAAAAAAGAACAACCATGTTATTTGATAAGAGCGGTAATACCATTTTACAGTCTAATCTATTATAACTTATTAATGTATAGTATTTTTAATTGTATAATGACCTTAAGGTACCTTTTTTAGAGGCTTCCTAAGCCTGATTAGTTTTATTTAGGGAAGGAGCTCTAAATCATGTAAGTTATGTAACCTTTACTATTCTAGGTATGATAAAATCTTATTTTCGCTTCCATAACGAAACTAAATATTTTTGCCTAGTTTTAGAACACCTCTAATTTACTACTAGCTAAATTATCGCTATATACAGGCAGTTAAAAGACCGGTTTAAGCAAATGATTAAAAGTTTCTACGCAACCTTTTTTGCCAATTTTTTTATTACCCTATTAGGATTAATTTTATCAGCCTTATCATAGAGTTTTGCTGCTAATCGTTTATGACCCCTACGTCCATGTGCAATATCATCTAAACTTATTAAATGTCCATAAGTAGAAACTGTTGCGGCTAGTCTATTTTTATACGGTGATTTGTTATAATTAGCTGGAGATAATGATAAAATAAGATCCATAATATTTTTAGTTTCAACGTTGGGTATATCAGGACAAACTAATTTAATAACTTGACGAATAAACTGCTCTGATTCAGAAGATACATTTTTTAAAGTAACTTTTTCTGCTTTACTAGCACCTTGTATTTTGCTATTTGTACCATAAAATAACTTCATATTATTATAACCTATTTCTTTCATGTCTTTTTGTTGCAAAAAATGATAATATGCAATATTTTGATATACTAAAAGTACTACCCAGCTATCTTTGCTAGTTATGCCATTTTTAAATTGTGACTCTAGCATGTTAAAATAATCGCTTTGTATTATCTGTACCAATAATAGATACGATTTTTCTAAATTAGTAGCTGACATTTGTAATGTCTTGGTAATTTGCCAAAAATCACGCTTAGAAGCCAGTTCATCTCTTGTGGGTAATTTAGTTGTTACTTTTTGTTGAGTTACTTTAGTAATTTTTTTGTTTTTAGGCTGGCTATCTGTTGTCTTATAAGTTTGACTCCAGTTTACGGCTTCTTGAATAGTAACCTCTTTTGCTAATTCTTGTGGTTCACTATCTGTAGCGATATCAGATAACTTCTTGCGAGATTTTTTCTTATTTTTAGCACTAATTTTAGGTGGTGGAGATGTAGGCTCTTGTAGAAATAAATTTTGTTCTTCATAGATTTTGCGTAGTATCTCGGCTTCTGCACTAAAGCAGTTTATGTTAATTATAGAAAGATCTTGTAACTCAGCATCAACACCATCTATTTCTGATAAAATTTTAGCATACATACTTGCTTTATCATATAACCTAGCTGCTTCTAAAAAATCGTGATCATGCATTTTTATTTTTGCTAAAGAAGCCGTAGTTTCAATTAAGAATAGATATGCCTCGTTTACTCCTGAATCAGCTAGCTCTAAATATAAACTTTCTGCTTTATTAAATAAAAGCTGTTTTTTTTCTAAATCTAGTTCCTTGTTGTTATCAATTAAATATGTAATTATTTGAGCAGCTAAATACTTACTCTTTTGTATATATGGAGATTTATGTTTTGGATCTTGAAAAATAACTTCTAGCATATCTAAAACAGTTAGTAACTCATCGTAATTATCTTTATTAACAATAGCTAAAAATACTGTACCTAAAAAAGGTCTGTAAATTTGTCCTATTTTTGCATTTATTATTGCAATATCTTCTTTCTTAACTATACCTGATGTGCCAATAGCAAATTTTAAAGAGTCTCCTATCATATCATCTAGTAAAATATCTAAAATTATTTGTGGTATCCCCACCCATTCTATGTGATCATTAACTAAGCTAGTTTGATCGTTTTCTAGTATATTTAGCCAAGTATTTAGTGCGTCTTGTTGCGTTGTATCTGTTTTTTTTACTATATGTGCTCTTATAGATAAATCAAGCCATTCTACTAATATTACTGCTACATTTGTAGTTAAAAGAAATATCTCTAAAAAAACATCTGTTATAAAAATATCGTACCATGAATTGATATCATCTGTAGGTATATTATATATTACTAATAAATCTATTATTTGTTGTTTAGTATCAGCCAGTTCGCTATTAAGAGCTCTATTGTACGCATGTAAATTTTTTAAAACAATTGATTTTTGTTTAGCATTTTGTGGTATATTTATCATTGATTCTTTACTAGCTGTCGTTGCCTGGCTTAATTTTTTAAGTAATGTAGAAAATTCTCCTAAAAAAACTACTTTATTTTCTGATAACAGCGTGTCATGAATTCCTTTAAAAAGAGGGTGTTCTAATTTACTATAATAAAAATCAATTGCAAGAGATAACTGATGTATTGATTTTATATACTCATCGTCATACTGATAGTAATTAGTAAAATAACCTATTATACCCATAAAAGATTGGTATAAGTTACTTTTAGGATCAAGTTGACAATAGTCTACGCTCTTGTGTTTTTGTGAAAACATTTTAATAAGAGAAGTAAATATAACTAGTGGATTGTTGCTATTACATTTTTTTTCTGTACTATTATTAGTTTTGTTAGATAACTCATTTGCTACTATCAAATTTGTTGGTATAGTCGTAAAATTTAGATCTTCAAGGTTATCAGGATCACTAAGGCTATTAATATAAGATGAAGTTAATAATCCATAACAAGATTGAGATTTTTGTTCCATAAGCTGGTCTAGAATAAGCTGTTTGTTTTTGTAATCGTCAATTAGAGAATAACAATTAAATAAATGTGATTGTATAAAATCTAGCAAGCAATCTTCTAATTTTAAGCTGTTATCATCAATAGGATTGTATCCATACTTATAAGTTGCTGTTGGATTATATTGATTCCATATTGTTATTATTTTTTGTTTTGCTTCTATTAATTCAGTAATGATTTCTTTAATTTCCTCGTAGTTTACCTCAAATTCTGAAGATTTAAGTAAACCTTCCTTGATCTTAATATAAGTATATCCTAAATTGTTGTAAACTATCTCTAATTCTTTAGATATAATTTGACATGCACTTTTACTTGGAAAGCGTCCTACAAAATTACATTGAACCCTCATCTCTCCTTCAAGAGCTGAGCTATACGTAGTTATTCTAGTCTTAAATGCGCTTATAGATCTATCAATATCTTTAATTTTAGTAATCCTTCGAGAATGTAAATCTGTATAACGAGTAATATTTAATTGCTGTTTAGATGTACATTTATATCCTTTTTTCTTCGCTTTTTTTGATTGCTTTGTTTTTTTAGGGGTTACCTTTGCTTGTAACGAGCTATCTTTTTCCTGTGATGTAGCTGAACTTATAGTTGCAGAAGAGTTAATCATATGAAAACCTTTTTCATGATATATTGTAATAATTTTATGTTTACTTTTAGACTTAATTTATTATTAATAGTTCATTTATACATGTAGCAATTGCAAAGCTATTAACTAGAAAAATCTCTTGCTTTTCAAATGGTAATCAAATGTATAATAAAGTCATTGAAACATTATTTAAAGGAGAATTTTATTGTTAATCAATGATTTAGAATCATGAATAATATTTGGGTTGAAACAAAGTTATTAGGCAAGTTATTACTAAGTGTCGATCTAAATATACTAAACAAGCAAACTTTTAGCTGAAGATACATCTTTTCAGCAAGTAAAAGATGTATAATTTCAGCTTTAAGCAAGATGATTATGACTCTATTGCTGAAATCCATCGACAATTTAACAGAACTTTATACTCTATTACTAATCTAATTATTATACATTTTCCTTGCTTAAAGTTACTATTCATATACAAACTATATGAATTTTTATAGTATTAATCAAATGGCTATAATAATTTTAAGTTATTTAATATACACGTAGCAGATGGAAATGCGGGTTTTCAGCAAGTGATTATAAGTTTTTAGCCAAGGCAGTGTTTTGCATATTTAGTGTCGACTAAATCAAGAAATACTAACGCAGGATAAAATCTTAGAAGCCTT
>CAKMZJ010000120.1 GCA_929200395.1 Candidatus Gorgonimonas eunicellae
TTCAAAGTGTTTTAACGATGAAGTAAATCTTTTTAATAGCCCCCAGAGGGCAAGTCTTCTAAGCTTTTATCCTGCGTTAGTATTTCTTGATTTAGTCGATACTAAATCTGCAAAACACTGCCTTGGCTAAAAACTTATAATCACTTGCTGAAAACCCGCATTTCCAAATATACTCCTTTTACTAGTTGACAAAACATACTATAAAATAAAAGATGTATATTAAAGCTATAATATTATTTTTAGGATAATCTATTATAAAATAATTAAACTTCACTAAAAATTAATATTAATGGAGATAGTCATCATGTCATTTATTACTAATACTGACTTTATAGTTAATATTATTCTACCCTTATTATCATTGACAGCTATAGAAATAGTTCTAGGGATAGATAATATAATTTTTTTGACGCTATTAGTTGATAAACTTCCTAGCAAGTATCAGCCTAAAGCAAGATCTTTAGGGTTGTTATTTGCTATGGTCACTAGAATAGCTTTGTTGTATTCAATTACTTGGGTCATGGCTTTTAATCATCCGTTATTAGTAATATGGGCTATTCCCATAACAGGAAAAGCTATTATTTTAATCTTAGGTGGTTTTTTCTTAGTAATAAAATCCATAGGAGAGTTATTCTATAGTAATGGTTCTAATACAGTACAGCAGCACTCATCTTCTAAGATGAAGGTATCTTTTTGGGTGATAACTAATATAATTATTCAAATAGCTGTTATGGATATAATTTTTTCTTTAGACAGCATTATAACTGCTGTAGGGCTAGTTAACAATATTAAAATTATGGTGTGTGCAATAGTTATTGCGGTAATGGTAATGTTATTAGCTGCTAAGTCTGTAGGAGATTTTATTAATAAGAGGCCTCAACTACGGTGTCACGCTCTATGTTTTTTAATTCTTGTAGGCATATCGTTAATAGCTGAAGGGTTTGGACTGAAGATGTCGAAATCAATTATTTATATCACATTAGTTTATTCTTTATTTGTAGAGTTTTGTATTATTAAATTGAAAAGATTTTCTAGATAGAAAATTACCTTTAACGTACACTTTTTACTTAAAGGTGTATGTTCAATTAATTTGCAATAAATTCCATTACATTGAATTGACGACGGCTATTGTATTTATGACGTAGATTATCAAATTGTTGCTTGCTATTAACAGTACTATTTTGGAAGATGTTTTTTAATTTTTTTGTATCTGCTATTACATTATAACAACTGCTAACTCCATTAAAAACATCTAGTATTTTTTGTTTGTCTGTTAATTTAGTTGGAGTGAATTGCTGCCAAAAATTATCCAATGCTATATTATTATGCGGTTTTTCTAAGTATGTAGCAAGTTTAGAGTATATAACTTGAGTCCCTAAAAGTTTAGCATCATAACTATAGCCAGCAATATGAGGTGTGGCTATTTGGCATTTATCTAGCAAGCTTAAATGAATATTAGGCTCATTTTCCCAAACATCAAATGCTAAATTTAAATCATTACCCATCTCTAAATGTTGTGCTAGCGCAGTGTTATCTACTACTGCACCTCTAGAGCTATTAATGAGGCATCCACTAGGTTTAATCATTGCAAAATTATTTCTATTAAGTAGATGATATGTGGGGTGGCTTCCTGTGGTAGTGAGCGGGCAATGCAAAGATATTATATCTGCTTTTTGTAGCAGTTCGGGCAACTCTATATAACTTAATGAAGGTAACTTGCAATTATAACTTGGCTTAGCTGGATCAGTTAAAACTGTATTTATACCTAGTTTATATAAAGCATAATGTAGTCTGCAGCCTATATTACCAACACCAACTATACCAACCGTACAACTAGATAGATCAACTTTATTGTTATTTGCAAACGAAGCGATACTTGAAAGAACATATTCAACTACAGATACCGCATTAAACCCTTTGGTGCAGGCAAATTGAATATCATGAGCTTTAAGATAATCTACATCGATATGATCAATTCCAGAAGTAACAGAGCCAACAAATTTAATATTAGTATTATTTAGTAGGTTTTTATCTACCTTAGTTATGGATCTTACTAATAAGACATCGGCATTTTTTATATCGTTAGTGGTTATCTCTCTTCCAGGTTTAGAGATAACAGTTCCTAGATTAGAAAAGTATTCATTTACTAAGGAAATGTTGTTATCAGCAACTATTGTCAGCATAAAAAATTCTTATCTTGATATTAAGCATCCAAGCTTTTTACTTTATTGTAAATAGGAAATATAGCTATAAATAAAAAGCCTGCAGCACCAATTATAAAACTATATTCTAGAGATTTAGCATCCGCTACTAATGCGCCTAGTAGAGGCATAATAGCACCACCAATAATAGCAATGGATACTATAGATGAAGCTTGAATGGCAGTAGATGGCGGTAAAGATTTCATCGCTGCGCTGTAAATAATAGGATACATTACCGAATTAAAAAGACCTATAAGTACAATTGCACCAACAGCAAGTAAACCATTAACAAATAAAGGACATAAAAATAATATAGAACATACTAAGGTGCAAAATAGTAAGATATTATTTGGTTTCCAAATCCGAAAAATTAACGGTCCGAATAAACGACCAACTAAGATACCAGCCCAAAACAGTGAAACTAATATAGGGTAATTGCTTTCATTAAGGTTTATATTAGATTTTTTAGCAAAAATTATAATAAAACTTACTGCTAAGGTTTCGCAACCAACACAAAAAAATGCTGAGATCGCACCTAGTATAGTGTGCGGGTAGTTCCATACGCTTTTTATATTATCTGTTTGCTCTTGATTGCAACTCTGTTTGTTTTTAAGGATATTTGGTAAAGGTAGCAATATAGTGACGATAAATAAAAGTGCTGATATTAATAAAAATAATAAGTAAACCAACATGATTTTTATTGATTCATATTGCATTTCTGATTTTATTGTTGATTCTAAGATATTAGTCGCATATTTAGTTAAATCTGAGGACATAAGAAGCGAAGCGAAAATAGGAGCTATAGTGGTACCTATGGCAAAAAATGAATGTAATATAACTAACCTTTTGCTAGCATTTCTAGGTTCGCCAAGATGTATAGCATACGGATTGGAAACAACTTGTAAAAAACATACCCCGCATGATAATACAAAAATAGCTACTAAAAAACTCCAATAGGTATTTAGCCACCAAGCATAACAAAATAGCAAACAGCCGATAGTAGCAAGAGCGTATCCGCTTACCATGCCAAATTTATGAGAGTATTTACGTGTAATAGCACCAAACGGATAGCCAACAATAGTAAACGAAGTAAACCATACTACCTGTATGGTTAACGATTGCTTATAGTTTAAACTAAATATATGTTTCATTATGGGAACTAGCAGATCATTTAGAGATGTTAGCATTCCCATGCACATAAATAATATAGCTAAAGCAACTAAAGCTATGCGAGTGTTTTTTTTATCATGTTCTATAATCATAGGGATATTATAAAATAAGTTGTTTCTAATGTAAACTTTAGTAACTAAGTCTTCAACTTCAAGGCTACAACAAGATTTATTTTTTTAGAAGATGTTTTAAGTGTTGACAAATAAATAAATAGACATATAATGTTTAGTACAACAGCTGGAGGGATGGCAGAGCGGTTGAATGCACCGGTCTTGAAAACCGGCAAGGGTTAACGCCCTTCCAGGGTTCGAATCCCTGTCCCTCCGCCACTTTTATTTATTTCTTTCGTTACGTGCTGTTTACACACGTCTTTTAGTTAACGCATACACCTACAGTTTTAAAAATAATTAAGTATTGCAAATAATCTCTTATATAGAATAGAACTTTTCATAGGTAATTAGCTCTAATATAAAATTAAACTTATTATGGTTAAAAGGGTAAATTAATTGGAAAACGGAAAAATATTGCGTTCATTTGGCTTAAAGGTTACTGCGCCAAGGATTAAAATTTTAAAATTATTAGAGTCACCGGTAAAAGCTCATTTAACAGCTGAAGATATTTTTAAAGAGTTGTTAAAGACAGGAGATGATATTAGTCTTGCTACTATTTATAGAGCTCTATCTCAGTTTGAAGAAGCCGGATTAGTGATTAAGCATAATTTTGATGGTATAAATGCTGTTTATGAACTTAATTCAGAAGAGCATCATGACCACATGGTATGCCTAAAAACTGGCGAGATAATTGAATTTTATAATGAAGATATAGAAAAAAAACAACAAGAAATTGCAGAAAAGCATGGTTATGAAGTGATAAATCATAGTCTTATTCTGTATGTAAGACCAAAAAAGTAAGAATGTTTTAAATTTTACTATATTTTTCTGTGTTGTCGCCTAGCCACCTATTAATAATATGATTAACAAATTCTGGATACCCTGTAATTAAATTAGAAGATATTTTAGCAGCATGTTCTATAAATTTAGAATCTGTAGTTGAGTCAGCTATTTTATAGTTAATGTTTCCAGTTTGTTTAGTGCCTAGAAATTCTCCGCCTCCTCTAATAAGCATGTCTTGTTTTGCAATTTCAAAGCCGTCTGTAGTTGAGCGCATTATTTGTAATCGTTTTTGAGTTTGTATTGAAATAGGCTGTTTATAAATTAAGATACAGAAACTTTGCTTGTTTCCTCTTCCTACTCTCCCTCGTAGCTGATGTAACTGCGATAAGCCTAAACGCTCAGGATTTTCTATAATCATTAAACTAGCATTAGGTACATCGATACCTACTTCTAGTACAGTGGTTGCAACTAGTAACTGTATAGTATTAGCTTTAAAATCTGCCATTACTTGTTGTTTATCACTCTTTGACATCTTACCATGAACCAGACCTATATTAATATTAGTTAATGCCTGCTGTAGTTCTTCAAAGGTTTTTTGCGCAGCTTGGCATTGTAAAACTTCCGACTCTTCTATTAAAGTGCAGACCCAGTACACTTGGTTGCCTTCACTACAATATTGCTTAATTTTTTCTATGACTTCAAATCTTTTAGCAAAACTCATAACTGTAGTTTTGATGGGGGGTCTACTTTGTGGTATTTCATCTATTATAGAAATGTCTAGATCTGCATAAATGCTCATGGCCAAGGTTCGCGGAATAGGTGTTGCCGACATTACTAATTGATGAGGCAAGTATCCATTTAATAGGCCTTTGTATTGTAATTGCATTCGTTGCTCAACTCCAAACTTGTGTTGTTCATCTATAATAATTAATCCTAACGACTGAAATTTTACTTCTTGTTGAAAGATAGCTTGAGTACCAACGATTAGCTTAATGTCACCAGAGCTTATCTCTTGTAGTATTTTTTCTTTATTTTTTTTAGTAATCTTGCTGACTAATAATGCTGTTTTACAATTAAAACTAGTACTCCAGTTAGTAAATTTTGTATAAAGTTGTTCAGCTAGTAATTCTGTTGGAGCCATAACCGCAACTTGATAATTATTTTCAATACAAATAAAAGCGACCTCAGCAGCAACAGCTGTTTTACCAGAGCCTACATCTCCTTGCACTAAACGCATCATAGGTTTGTTTTGGTTAATGTCTTGTGTTATTTCTGTAATTACACGCTGCTGTGCATTAGTCATAGTGAAGCCAACTATATCTTTAAATTTTTTAGTTGTTTTATTAGAAATTGCCATAGTATATCCCTTATTATTTTGAATTTTATGCCTTAATTGTTTTATACCAACAATGGAAGCTAACAACTCTTCAAAAATTAAATATTTTATAGCAGGATGACTACGATTAATAATAGCGTTAAGGTCAGTTTTTGTAGGCTTATGTAATATTGTTAGTATCGATTTTATACTTGAATTTATCGCAAAATTAGGAACGTTAATATTTTGAAATTCATCTTCTTGCAGTAAATTTAATGCATATTCTATTATTGCAGATATTTGCTTTTGCAATAAACCTTTAGTTGTTGGATATACCGAAGTTAGGTGTTTATCCATAATAGCATTAAGATTATTTTGCTGAATTATTTTGTATTCAGGGTGGCTCATTTCTAAACTAAATTTACCGTTTTTAAGCTCACCCCAGCACAGAAGTTCGGTATTGATTTGTAGATTTTTTTTATGCCAAGAGGTAGAATTATAAAAGCGTAAATTTATTTGCCCAGTGTGGTCAGCAGCATAGCATAATAGGCTTGGTTTTTTTCCTTGATATGCCTTTATATTTAATACAGTAACTTTAATTAAGCTATACTCACCTACTAAGGAAAGCTGTATTGTTTTCAAAGAGGTTTTATCTATATACCTTAGTGGTAAATGTAATAAACAATCGCCTAGAGTATATAAACCAATTTTATTTAACCTTGATACAGTATGTTGATTTATATAGCCTAGTGAAGTTATAGAAATAGTTTTAAGCTCTGCTAATGTTTTTTGCACTTTTATACGAGAGTCCTAAAAATAATAAACACAGAATAATTATTTGTGCCATTTTATCATAATTAACAATTAACTGCCAAAAAATTTTAATATCTCTCCATAAAAGTTAATATATACACGTGGCAGATGAAAATGCTAGGTTTCAGGGCTAAAGAAAAAGATCTAATTCAAGGCAAAACGCTACAGGAATGCAAGTGCATTTCAAAGTGTTTTAACGATGAAGTAGATTTTTTTAATAGCCCCCTGCGGGCAAGGCTTCTAAGCTTTTATCCTACGTTAGTATTTCTTGATTTAGTCGACACCATACACCTTCAGGTAAAAGGTGTATAAACCTGCAAAATACTGCCTTAGCTAAAAACTTATAATCACTTGCTGAAAACTC
>CAKMZJ010000121.1 GCA_929200395.1 Candidatus Gorgonimonas eunicellae
TTTAAGGCAAATTTAACGGAACTATTATAATAAAAAACAACTCTATAAGGTTTATCAATAAACATAAGGAATTTTCATATGACTTTTTACTTACTTAGAAAAAAAAAATTGTTCTTAACTACATTTATAATATTTTTATCTATTCTAACTAACCAAGCTTATTCATCCTACCGAATAGACAATGAATCTGAAATTAAGTTTATTATCGGTAACGATGTTTCAGAAGCATTTTCTTCAAAAGCAAAAGAGCTTTTTTTAATCTTTAATGTCTTTTCTAATTATAACAACTATTTAAAAATGACAACCCCTGTGGTATCTATTTGGAGTTGTCCAAGTAAAGAAATGACTAATGTAGACAGTGAAAATAATTACATATTATATGAACACCCTAATTTGTTTTCTACTAGACAAAGCGATGCTAGCGATAAAAATCTAACAAATATAGCGAATGATTATTTATATAACAAAGACAGAGTCTTAGTAACCTCATTCCTATCGAGATTAGAACCAAAGAATCAAGGGTTATTTTTATTATATGCAGATGATATAACAAATGATAAAAAAATAGGTTCTATTCCTGACCAACCTCATAAAGTTTATTTACTGACCAAACCTTTAGAGCTATTTGTAAAATTTAGGCTTTATGAAACAAAAAAGTCTCTTTCTTTTACAGAAGAAGCAAAGGATATTACAAATATATTATTGAATTCTATCATTAAAGAACTAGGACTACCTTTAGAAGACGATCATTTTAAGGATATGAGCAATGAAGAAAAATTTATTAATCTTGGTGTATATTATATGGTTGCACGTCTTGGTCTTATACCTGAAATAGTAGAGTATTTGTATGAAATAAAGTCACCTTTACATCTCATTAATGGTTTAAAGATATGGGAAAAGTTCTCACCAGAACAAGAAAATCGTAGTAATACATTTGAATATATTTTCGATACTAAGAACTCAATTGATAATGGCAAAACCATTATGAATCCATTTAAAGATCTATTTAATTGGTTTAAAAATCAAAGCTAATACACCTTTTACTTGAAGACGCATCTTCTCAGCAAGTAATTTTTAATTTATTAAACAAGGAGCCTACTTTGGCTCTTTATATTCGTGCTAAATTAAAAAGTAGTAACGCAGTTTAAAAGCTAAAAAGACTTGCCCTCTGAGAGCAGTAAAAAGATTTACTTCATAGTTAAAACACTTTAAAATGATATACAATTGGTCATTCAACTTAATAACACTAATTATTGAACTTTGCATATACTTTTTAAGATCGTAGAGATAACTACGATACGGGTTCTATTTGATATTTTATAGATACTCATGGAGAAATTTTAATGATAACTGAGCAAATAAAAACACCACCCTCAACAACTAATACATCATATAATAGAACACCCTCTAATGCTAATAAAAAACCATTAATTTTAGCTTCTAAAAACGTTATTACAAAATTACAAGATTATGGTTTTTGCCAGAATTGCCTCCAGAAAGATGAACTGATATACCCAGGATCTTCATTTATCTTGTGCCTTAATTGCGATAAAAAACAACTTTATGAAGAATTAGAAGAATACTTAATATCCTTAGGTATATGCCCTAAATGCGAACAAAAAGATTCTATATTACGTTCAAGTTCATCATTTCGTACATGTATTAAATGCGACGTTGCTATAAACTTAAAGATTGCTGCACAAGATAGCAAGAAATAATAATTACACCAATATCTGCAAAAATAGTTTTTATAATAATTTTAAAACGTTATTCTTGCACATTTACATTTTTTTCACTACACTACTAAACTAAGTTGAATATGCTTAATACAGATATTCAACTTAAATATAAAGAAAATAATATATAATAATAAGAGGCTTTTATAAATGAACTTTTTATCTGGACTAGTTATTTTTATTACATCTAGTATGTTTACTCCTGTGTTTAGCGTTGAAATTTCAAATACAGCTAATACTGAAAATCAAAGAATTATTTCTAATTCCGAAAGCAATTACACTGTCAAAAAAAACTTATTAGTAAATCAAATTATTTCTAAAAAATCAGTAATAGAAAACTTAAAACAAACTTCTAAACAACTAGAAAAACTTAAAAACACCGATAATTATAGTAACTTAGAAAATCTATACTTAGATAACAAAGTTACCATAGAAGAATTAATTGAAATTTTATATGAAGAAACAAAGCGTTTAAATACAGATAACGTAAAAGAAATATTAAATGTTATAAAAGATACTAAAAATATAGAAAATTATTATGATGATCTTGTTATGTTATTGCATACAGTTATAGAGAAAGATATTATTTATCTAGCAAAAATTATCTATTTTGCTTATGATATTATACCTAGCATAAAAGACCTAAATAAAATTTTTTTTTGGACTATAAGTGAAAAGCTTGATTTATTTTTTATAAAAAAATTACTTCACGATGGAGCAACATTCAATTCAAAAAATATTATAAATGCATTAGGGTTTGCTATGTTAGAGAATAGATATGATGATTTTAATACAATATTAGATTTAATAATTAAACATACCCTAAACTCTAACGCCTATAAGGATGTTGATTATAAACAAAATCTATTTTCAATATTATCATCTGCTTATGGGCAAACATTTGATGATGTAGTTAATGCTGTAATGAATGGCAGTGACATCAAGGCAATTAAGTTATTATTATCTAAAAAAATATACAATGACGATCTATTGCAGTTTGCAAAAATAGCTAACTATCGATATATGGATATAGAAATACACAACTTACTAAAAAACTGTAGTATGTAATATCATTATTTCCATTTAAAAACAAATTAGTTATAAAAATTAGTGCTTTAGCTTATTTAAGTATAAAATATTATTTTTCTTAAAATAAATTTACGAGTATTGCTATGGCACATAATTTAACAACAGTAAACTATCCTTATGACTATCAGCCACCTATGTTTGTTATTAATAAAACAGATTTAGTAATTGATATCAATAATGATTACACTTTAATCACAGCGAACTTTATAGTAAAAAAAAATCAGCAACAAGCAACTGAATTAGAATTAACAGGTAAAAATATAGAGTTGCTATCTGTAGCTATTGATGCTAAAGAATGTAATAACTATAAAATATCAAAAGATCAGTTAATAATTCCTATAACTAAAGATCAATTTAATTTAACTATTATCAATAAAATTTACCCTCATAAAAACACTTATTTAGAAGGCATATATTTATCTAATGGGATAATCTGTTCACAATGTGAAGCAACTGGATTCAGCAGAATTACTTATTACCTCGATCGACCTGATATGCTTTCAGTATTTACTACTAAAATTATCGCTGATAAACAAAAGTTTCCCGTATTATTATCTAATGGTAATTTAATAGACCAAGGCGATACAAACAGCGAGCGTCATTACGCTTACTGGGAAGATAAATTTAAGAAACCTTGTTATTTATTTGCAATAGTTGCAGGAAATCTTGTAACTAACACTAGCTTTCATACTACTACAACAGGACGTGAAATTACTCTTAAAATATTTACCGAGCCGCATAATAAACATAAATGCCAACATGCAATGACTGCCTTACAGCAATCTATGGTATGGGATGAACAAAATTATGGTAGAGAGTATGATCTAGACTTATTTATGATTGTTGCTATAGATCATTTTAATATGGGAGCAATGGAAAACAAAGGATTAAATATTTTCAATTCTGAATGTGTACTTGCTTCGATAGACACTACATCTGATGAAAAGTTTGAACAAATTCAAGCTACAGTTGCTCATGAATATTTTCATAATTGGTCGGGAAATAGAGTTACTTGCCGCGATTGGTATCAATTAAGTTTAAAAGAAGGTTTTACTGTATTTAGAGAACAGCAATTTTGTGCTGATATGAGTAATTTTGCAATTAAACGTATTGATGATATTCAAAGATTATTTACCTTTCAATTCCCTGAAGATTCAGGACCGTTATCACATTCGGTACAACCAAGAGATTATAACGTATCAGACTTTTATACTGCTACTATTTATGAAAAAGGAGCAGAATTAATTAGAATGTTGCATCTGATTGTAGACCAAAATAACTTCAGAAAAGGCTGTGATTTATTTTTTGATATGTTCGATGGCAAAGCTGCAACTTGTGAAGATTTTATCTGTTGTTTAGAACAAGCTTCTGATACAGATTTAACACAATTTCGGTTATGGTATTTTCAATCTGGCACCCCAAGAATTAAAACAACAGACTTATACGATTCTAACAGCCAGAATTTTCAGTTAACTATTGAGCAGTCAGCTCCTATTAACTGTAACGATACACAAAATTGGCAACCATTACATATTCCTATTAAAGTTGGTTTTTTTAATAATAATGGCGATGACATTACTCATGAATTTTTTACAGCAAAGCAACCACCGATACTACATTTAAAACAATTTAAGCAAACTTTTATTTTTAATAATATCAGCTGTAAACCTAATATTTCGTTATTAAGAGATTATTCCGCTCCTGTTATTGTAGAAAATAACTATAAAGAACAACAAATGATTTTTCAAATCAAACATGATAATAATATTGTTAATAAATATTTAGCATGGAATAAATTCACCACTTCATTAATTAAAGAAACATTAGAAAGCAAGCTATGCTCTAATAAAAAATCTTCTTGGCTTAATACCTTTACAACAATATTGAAAGATGAGTCTTTAGATATAGCTACTAAATCTAAACTAATACAATTGCCACCTGCTACAGATATTATTGAAAATTTAGCAGTAATTGAACCTATAAAACTATATGATACTATAAAAAACTATAAGGGATATCTAGCTAACAATAATTATGAAGAGTTACTAGCTATATACAACCAACTTAACAACACTAGTTTAAACAAAAAAGCTAGTCTAGAATATACTAATATAGCTCAAAGATTATTAAAAAATAGCTGTCTTAAATATTTAATACTATCAGATAAAAACTCAATAAATGAGTTAGCTGTAGAGCAATACAATAGTGCAACAAATATGACCGACCGTATGGCAGCTCTTACTTGTTTGTTGCATTCTCGGTATTTTGATGCAGAATTAGCTGATGATTTATTAAATAAGTTTTACCAACAATTTAGTGGCGATGCTAATGTTATTAATCAATGGTATGCTTTACAAATGCAAAGTCCTTATTTAGGTACTACTGATAAACTAGCAGCTTTACTTAAGCATAAATCTTTTGATAAAACCAATCCTAATAATTGGCGTGCATTATTAAATAATTTTATTGCTAACTATAAACAATTTTATACAGTGGATCAATCAACTTACAGTTATATTGCTGAACTTTTAATTACTCTAGATAAATTAAACCCACAAACAGCTGCAAAAATAACTAGCAAGCTCTCTAATTGGTATAAGATGGAACAAAAAATAAAAGATAATATGCTAATAGCACTAAAGCAAATTAGTCAGCACAATGGTCTATCTAAAGAAACACTAGAAGTTGTAACTCAGATGTTAAAAAAAGATGTTTTTTAGTCGTCAGTTTTAATGTTTATACTTCATCAAAGCATCATTATGCAGTAATCTTTTTAAGTCGGTTAATAACTCTTTACCTGTTTGCTCTGGAAGATAACGCATAATGATTCTATTTAAAGGATCAACTAAAAATACATTAGCTTCTGGCCATTCTGATAACCCTAAACTGGGCTCTAAGCTTTTAGTATTATCATAAGCATAAATATAATTTTTTGTTTGCTTCCACAGTTTTAAATCGTCTCTATTTTCTTGATGATTGACAAGATACATTCTTAAAACATTGCTAGAATTTTTACCTAAAGCTTTGATAACCTGCCCTGTTTTATATATCACATCTTTACATAATTTTTTGTTTTGATTAGAACATCCAACAAGCATTAATTTTAATGGAGCTTTGCTTTTTGTTAAAGCATCTTTATTTATTATTTTAATATTTAACTTTGATAATTTCACCTCGTTAGTTAATATTATGCCATTATTCAGTGTTGTTACAGGAATTAGATTCATTTTTAATGATACCCAAGCTAGTAATAAAATTACTAACGGCAACATAATAATAATGCTGATATTATATTTGGTTTGTGTTTTATTATCTCTATTATGATATTGAAACATAAAACTTACCTTAAAGTGTAAAGTATTATTTTTTATAATAGTATGTATTACAAAGTATTATATTATAATTGTCAATCACTACAAAAATAAAATTTATTTATATTATTATCTCAAGTTACGTAGCAAGTAAAACTGCCAATCGCCATCTTACTCTATGCTAAATATTGAAATAATTGCTGTTTCCCTTTGTTATATTTCCGTATAATGTGGTGTATATACACATGGCAGTTAGAAATGCAGTTTAAAAGCAAAAAAACGTAGCGGTATAGGAACCTGTTATCTTAATAAAGTTATCTCCATAGTACGTAAGGTAATAAATGTTATTTTTTACCAGTTACATCAAGTATTTAAAGGTTGTAAGTGCTTATTTGACTACTGTATACACACTGAAGCACCAGAAAAAATTTAATTCTACAAACTAAGAACAATGGTGTTAAACAATTAG
>CAKMZJ010000122.1 GCA_929200395.1 Candidatus Gorgonimonas eunicellae
AATAGCACCTTATATCACCGCCCTAAAGGGCGATGGTTTACGGTGCGGAAGCTAATAGAAATAAATTATTATTAATTTTATCAAAAAAACTAACAAGCTAACTAGAAAGCTTAAGACTATGGTTTACTAATAACTCTTGCATGCGTGAGATTTCACTATGGTAATAATAACTGGTAGTATTAATTGAATCATGCCCGGCAAATATGGCTAAATCTTCGATACTAACAGTTTTTGCTAAATGAGTTAATGCCGTGTGTCTTAAGGTATGAAATGGTAAATCAGGTAATCTAACTGCTATTTCATCGTTAGTTTTAGTGGCACAATAATTCATTAATGCTTTCCACCAATAACGTATTCCTCTAGTAGATAGCGCCTTAATTCCTACTTTATTACTACTAATACTAGGAGCTAGCGGAAAATCATCTGCCTGTATATTAGCTAACCCCCAAGTTTTACGATAGCTAATAATTTCAGCGATTGTAACCGAGTTAAGTGGTATTTGTCTTTTTTTTCTACCCTTCCCTAAGATATCAATAATATAACTACCAGATGCTACTTTCACTATATGCTTACAACTGTGGTTAGCTAACTCCGATTCTCGTAGAGCCAAATTGTAAGATAAGGTAAATAAATACCGACTACGTTGTTTTTCTAGCTTTTGTTTAGAGGTTGCTTCTGGCATAGTATTCAAGCATTCACAAATAAAAGCCCATTCTTCCTCATAAAAATAGCGCTCAACATAATAATTACGTGAATATTTTTCACCTGTTTTTGCTATTCCATAAAAAGGATTACCATCTATATATGCAGTTTTGTGTAAAAAAGAAAAAAATGAAGATAACACATTAATAATTTGATCTACGCTTTTTCCTGGAATTACTGAACGTTTAAACAACACTCTTTTAGGGTTGCCAGCTAATAACCCTGGTTTTAACCATCTAGGAGGTAATGACTGAATAAATGCTAAATATGTTTGTATATGTTTTAACTTTACTAATTTGTAATCAATGTTTAACTCTAAATAAATAAAAGCAGAAAATCGAGTTACTTCGCGTTCGTAACGTCTTAAAGTTTCTGCTGACCTAGCACCAACTTTATGCAAAAAGATAGCTATAGCTTCGTTATCATCCATAGCACCTATAGTATTTTTAGCTGCAAGTTTATGATCAACAATAAAATTGTTAGCTGAATTGTGTTTTAAAGTTGGAAACTGTTTCATAGTAATATTATAAATCTGATATGATTTGCTACTAATTTTGATGAGCAATCGCTAAATAATTATTAGTTTGCATTTCTTGCAATCTACTATATGTACGTTGGAACTCAAACGCTAGCTTGTTCCCTTGATATAGTTTATCTAACTTTATTGCAAACAAAGCGATTAATTTTACTTTTTTATCATATAATTCGTCTATTAGTTGAATAAATCTTCTAGTTTGATCAAGATTCTCATCATTAAATATAGGAATATTTTCAATAAACACAGTATGAAACTCTTTGGCTATTTCTATATAGTCATGTGAGCTACGAGCTGTATTGCAGAGTTCATCAAATGTAACCCAAACGACATCGGCACTATTTTGCACACTGTTAATATAGCGGTTGTTTATCTTAAGTTTAGTTTTATAATAAATTTCATGGCTAGCAACTAACTCAGCAAAATATTGCTGCATCTTAATAATGGGTTTAGCTTCATCCGTATATAAATAAATATTGGCTTTTTGTAAATAAGATAACCTAAAATCAACCTTGCCATCAAGGTTTAAAATTTTCATATTAGCTTTTATAGCCTTTATTGTAGGCAAAAATCTGTTACGATGTAAGCCGTCTTTGTATAGCTCGTCTGGATGACAATTAGAAGTCATTACTAAAATACAACCTTGAGCAAAAAGATTATCAAACAAACGTGCAAGGATCATAGCATCTGCTATATCAACGACAAAAAATTCATCGATACACAATACTTTAGCTTGCTTACACAGCTGTTTTGCAACTATTGTTAACGGTTTTTTAGTTCCAGCAAGTTTTTTTAACTGCTTATGTATTAGTTGCATAAACTGATAAAAATGCATCCTCTTCTTGTTTTTTATTGGCAAATGTTCAAAAAATAAATTCATTAAATGGGTTTTCCCACGACCTACATCACCATAAATATATGCCCCTAGTATTTTATTATTACTAAAGGGGGTTATTAAAAAGTGAATAGGCCACCATCTTTGCTGACGCTTAAGCTGATAGAATAATTTGTGTAGATATTCTACTATTTTGTATTGAGCGGCATCTTCAATAAAATTATATTTTTCAAGACAATGCCTATAACAAGTTTTAGGATCCACTTTTAGCTCTATTTAGTTTAAAAATTCACAACCCTGTGGTAACTGAATCACTATATCTGATGCCGGCTTACAACAACATGGAAGTATATTACTCTCATTAGTATATGCAATAGGTTCCATAGTATACTCAACTTCGCCATCTAATAATTTCACTTGGCATAAACCGCAAAATCCTTGGCGACATTGATATTCTGCTTGAACTTTTTGTGATTCTAATGCTTCTAATATACTCAGTTCCTTTTTAGGAATAAATAGCAAGCCATCAATAACTTTAATAATATGAGACATAATAACATTATAGCTTATAATGAAAAACTTGAAAATTCATCTTTATAAACATCATTATTGATTTGTCCTATTAAATAAGAGCTTATTTCTACTTCTTGAGGTGCTACCTGTACTTGATCACTAGATAACCAGCTGTTTATCCAAGGTAATGGATTATGGCGCTTTTCAAAAATAGGTTCTAAATTTAATGTTTGCATACGTTGATTAGTAATATACTCTATATATTGCTCTAAAATAGTACTATTAAGACCAATCATCGAACCATGATGAAATAAATATTTAGCCCATTGTTTTTCTTGCTCAGCTGCCTGAATAAAAATATCTCTTGCTTGGTTTTTTAATTTGTAAGCTATTTTTTGCATATCTGGATCATCTTTACCATTTGCCATTATTTGGAGCATGTGTTGAGTTCCTGCTAAATGCAGTGCTTCATCTCTAGCGATAAATTTTATTATTTTGGCATTACCTTCCATTAATGATCTTTCAGCAAAAGCAAAACTACATGCAAAACTAACATAAAATCTAATAGCTTCTAATACATTCACTGATACTAAAGTTAAATATAATTTTTCTTTTAACAGTTGTAGTGATACTTCTATGGCCTTGCCTTTTATCTGATGTATGCCTTCACCATGTAATTGATATATACTAATATAGGTTATTAAATCATCGTAGTAGTGACTGATATCGTTGGCTCTAGCAGAAATTTCTTTATTGCCTACTATATCTTCAAATACTACACTTGGGTCGTTTAATAAATTACGAATAATATAAGTATATGATCTTGAATGAATAGTTTCACTAAAAGCCCAGGTTTCTATCCAAGTTTCAACTTCAGGTAAAGATACTATAGGTAAAAAAGCAATGTTTGGAGATCGACCTTGAATAGAATCAAGCAATGTTTGATATTTCAGATTACTTAAAAAAATATGTTGCTCATTTTTAGATAAACTTTGAAAATCGCTACGATCTTGAGATAGATCTATCTCTTCAGGACGCCAAAAGAACGATAATTGCTTCTCAATAAGTTTTTCAAATACTGGATGTTTTTGCATGTCATAGCGAGAAACATTGACGTTTTCACCAAAAAACATGGGCTGTTTAAAAACATTAAACTGCTCTCTATTAAAAGTGGTATATTTCATTGTAAACCTCTAGTTAATTAATGGTTGTATTTAAGTTTCATGTTAAATACTACAGGCTCCACCGGCACAACCCTCTTCGGTTGTTACATCTTTTCCTGCTCCATCACGAGTATTATGATAATATAGAGTTTTTATTCCTAATTTATAAGCTACTAACAAATCTTCTAACAATAATTTCATTGGCACTTTACCATCAGCAAATTTTTCTGGATCATAACTAGTATTTGCCGAAATTGATTGATCAATGAATTTTTGCATAATAGCCACTAATTGTAAGTAACCTTTATTATTAGGAAAATCCCATAAAAGCTCATATTTATCTTTTAACTGCTGATAACTAGGAACTACTTGTTTTAGAATACCATCTTTACTTGCTTTAGTACTTACAAACCCTCTTGGAGGCTCAATACCATTAGTTGCATTACTAATTTGTGATGATGTCTCAGCCGGCATTTGTGATGTTAGTGTCGAATTTCTTAGCCCATATTTAAGTATATTACTACGTAACTCTTCCCAGTCTAAATGCAGTGGCTCATCGCAAATGTCATCAAGATCTGTTTTATAAGTATCTATAGGAAGTATACCACGTGCATAATTAGTTTCTGCAAATTTTGCACAAGAACCTCTTTCTTTCGCTAACTGATTAGATGCTTTCAATAAATAATACTGTATAGCTTCAAACGTTTTATGCGTTAGATTATTAGCAGAGCCATCTGAGTATTTTACATTATTTTTAGCTAAATAATAAGCAAAATTAATTACTCCAACTCCTAATGGTCTTCTAGATCTAGTTGACTTTTCTGCTGCTGGTAATGGATAACCTTGATAATCTAATAAAGCATCTAAAGCTCTAACCACTAGATCAGCTAAAGCTTCTAGCTCTTTAAGATTGTTTATTTCGCCAAGATTAAACGCTGATAGAGTACATAAAGATATTTCACCGCTATCATCAAAAACATGTTGCAATGGTTTAGTTGGCAGCGTTATCTCCATACATAAATTGCTTTGTCTTATCGGAGCACTTTTGGCATCGAAAGCACTATGACTATTACAATGATCTACATTTTGTAAATAAATTCTACCTGTATTAGCTCTTTCAGATGCAAACAA
This sequence comes from Candidatus Gorgonimonas eunicellae, assembly GCA_929200395.1. Classification (GTDB taxonomy): domain Bacteria; phylum Pseudomonadota; class Gammaproteobacteria; order Pseudomonadales; family Endozoicomonadaceae; genus CAKMZJ01. The sequence goes on from CAKMZJ010000122.1 coordinate 4,880, forward strand.
AGAAAATAACTCTATAGCTTTAACTGTTTTTTTAGTAACGTTGGGATTTTGTTCAGCTTCTAAGTATAACTTTTCAAAGAGTTCTTGATCAGCAAAAAAAGCTTGATATAAATCTGGCACATCGTGCGGAGAAAATAAGGTGATATTGCCACCATTTATTAATCTTTGATACATTAAGCGGTTAAACTGCACACCATAATCTAAGTGGCGTACTCGGTTATCTTCAACACCACGATTATTTTTTAACACTAGTAATGATTCAACTTCTAAATGCCATAAAGGATAAAATAAAGTTGCCGCTCCACCGCGTACACCGCCTTGAGAACATGATTTTACGGCAGTTTGGAAATATTTATAAAAAGGTATGCAACCCGTATGAAAAGCTTCACCATTACGTATTGGACTACCTAAAGCTCTAATACTACCGGCATTAATTCCAATACCCGCGCGTTGACTTACATATTTCACAATAGAACTAGCAGCTGCATTTATTGAATCTAAAGAATCATCTGCCTCAATAAGTACGCAAGAGCTAAACTGCCTAGTAGGGGAGCGTAAACCCGCCATAATAGGAGTTGGTAATGATATTTTAAATGTTGATATAGCATCATAGAACGATGCGATAAAAGTCATTCTTTGCTCTTTAGAATAGTTTGCAAACAAACTAGCTGCAATCAAAATATAAGCAAATTGCGGGCTTTCGTAATGAACTTTAGTAACTCGATCTTGGAGTAAGTATTTGCCCTCTAATTGTTTCACCGCTGCATAACTAAGAGATAAATCTCGAGAATGATCTATCATAGTATCCATTCTAGCAAACTCTTCTTCAGAATAATCATTTAATAATTGAGCGTCGTATTTTCCTTGCGATACTAAACTAGCTACATGATCATATAAATTAGGTGGTATAAAATTACCGTAAGCTTTCTTACGTAAATTAAAGATTGCTAATCTGGCTGCTAAGTATTGATAATCAATTGCCTGTTCACTAATTAAGTCAGCTGCCGCCTTTATTAAGGTTTCATGAATTTCAGTTGTAGAGATTCCATCATAAAATTGCAAGTGTGCTTTTAATTCCACCTGTGAAACTGATACTTCCTCTAATCCTTCCGCTGCCCAACTAACAACGCGATGAATTTTATCTAAATTAAGCTTTTCTTGCTTGCCACTGCGTTTCGTTACCTGTATGGATTCGCTCATATTAAATTACCCTTTATATATAACCATATAACATCGAAATGAATTCATGTCATTTCCATACAAATTACATTTGTTATGCAATAAATTCAAGGAGGTTTTAAATTTATTATAAAAAGCTTGACAAAATAAAGAGCCATATTTTTAGTTGAAATTTATTTTTATACCCTACAATACTAGAGGTTTTAAAAAATAAGCACAGGGATTAATTTACTAAAAAATGTACTAACAAGCACAATAATTAACTAAAAATAAAATATTTTTTTATAAAAAGTAATTGTCATTAACTCAAACTCTAAACTAAGCATCGTTTTAAGCTGTATATTTAATCAGTAAAGCAAACCTATCTACTTGTATTAGGTTAGAAGAGATAAAGAAAAAACAAGAGAAAGAGAAAACAATAATAGTAGTTCTAATAGCAGAATAAAAATTGATGAGATACAGGATGTTGCTCATACTATACACGTGGCAGTTGGAAATGCGAGTTTTCAGCAAGTGATTATAAGTTTTTAG
>CAKMZJ010000123.1 GCA_929200395.1 Candidatus Gorgonimonas eunicellae
GTGTATATACTACAGCAATACCCTAATATTCCTCCAATAGCTGCAAATTTGCATGTATGTTCACATGCTTGTTTATCTTCATAATATGTATTATTTATTGTGTTATTATTAATGTTCATAGTATTAATTATCTTTTTTTAAAAATTGTTATTTATACACGTGGCAGATGGGTATTAACTTATTTATATTCCAATAAAAATAAAAACTTTGCAATGAAAAATTAAGTTTTGTATACAAAGCTGATTATATTTTTACATATTAATTTAAAAAATGTAATATACAGCTTTTAAAATATAATCAATTTATTAAGCACAAAGTTTTCTAATGGAATATAGTAAAACCTTACATCAATTACTTGCATATTTAGCTATGCCTATTTTATCTAAAAATAGAGCTATTGGTAATATAGTCGAAGATAGCAGAGCTGTTAACTCTGAAGATTTATTTATTGCTTTAGCGAGTAATAATAAACAAGCAAATAACCATATAGCAAGTGCAATGGTTAAAAATCCTAGCTGTATTATGGTTGATAGCTCAATAGAGACGGCAAGTTTCTCTAACAACATTCCTATTATTCCAGTTGCTAATTTAGCAATAAAGTTAGAGAAAATAACTAATTTTTTTTATGAGAATCCATCAAAAAAAATAAAGCTAATTGGAATTACTGGTACTAATGGTAAAACATCTACTAGTTGGTTTATAGCTGATATATTACAAAAACTAGCTAGCAAATGTGGTATTTTAGGAACCTTAGGAACAGGTTTTATTAACGATATTACACCAACTTCGCATACAACTTTAGCACATACTGTGTTACAGCGACAATTAGCTAATTGGAACCAACAAGCGGTTAATTATGCTACTCTAGAAGTATCTTCTCATGGATTGATACAAAATAGAGTATCAGGATTGTTATTTGATACTGTAGTGTTTACTAATTTAACTCGCGATCATCTAGATTATCATAAAACTATGGAAAACTACGCACAGGTTAAATCTAGGCTATTTTCTGATTATAGTTATAAAAATGCTATTGTTAGCTTAGATAGCAACTATAGTAATTTAATACTTAACTCCTGTGATAAATCAGCTAATGTGCTTACTTTCTCATTAGAAAACCATAAAGCCGATATTTTTGCTAAAATAATTGACATTACTAGTCAAGGTTTTGTTTTACAACTACATACCCCATGGGGAACTAATAAATTTAAGCTACCTCTTTTAGGTAAATTTAATATTGAAAATATAGTTGCGGCTATATCTGCTGTGGGTGTACAAGGATATCCATTAACTGCAATATGCAAAACAATAGCCAATATTGCCACTGTTCCTGGTAGAATGGAAATAGTAAACCATAACAACTTACCTAAAGTTATAGTTGATTATGCTCATACCCCAGATGCTATAGAAAATTTGTTATCGGCATTAAAATTACATAATTATAATAATATAACCTGTGTTTTTGGCTGTGGAGGCGATAGAGACAGAGGTAAGCGCAAATATATGCTACAAGCTGTTTTAAAACATACGACAAATGTAATTATTACTACAGATAACCCACGCACAGAATCTATAGATCAAATAATCACAGATATGCTACAAGATGTTACTAACGACAGCAAGCAAACAATTCATATTGTTAAAGATAGGCGTGCAGCAATAAAACAAGCTATTGAAACTACTAATAAAAATGATTTAGTTACAGTAGTAGGTAAAGGGCACGAAGCCTATCAGCAAATTGGAACCAAACTCTTAAAATTTAACGATTTAAACGAAATAAACAGCATTTGTAATAAATTGCGGGCGATTAAAACATGATTAACTTATCGGTAAAATGGATAGCTAATACCGTAAATGCTAAATTATACCTCACTAAAACAGCAGATTTTATAAATGAAACATATTGCAATTCTGTTGCTATAGATAGCAGAACTATTGAAGATAAAGCATTATTTATTGCTATATCTGGACCTAATTTCGACGGCCATAATTTTACCAAGCAAGCTCAAGAACAAGGTGCTTTAGCTGCAATAGTTGAGAAAATAGTGCCAGAAGTAACAATACCACAACTTATAGTTCCATGCTGTAGATCAGCTCTACGTGATTTAGCTAAAGCATATCGTCAATTACTTAATGGCAAAGTAATAGCAGTAACCGGATCTAGCGGTAAAACATCAGTAAAAAATATGCTCAAAGATATTTGTGTTCAGCAGGGGTTAACAGTAGCAACAAAAGGAAATTTAAATAATCAATTAGGGCTTCCTTTAACCTTGTTAAATACTCCAAAAAACACCGAGTATATAGTATTAGAAATGGGTACAAGTTACTCTGGAGAAATAGCAATATTAACTGATATTTGCAAACCAGATATAGCAATTATTACTAACGCAGGACATGCGCACCTAGAAGCATTGCATAACGTAAAAAATGTAGCTATTGAAAAAGCAAATATAATTACCAACAGTAATGTTAATGCGACAATAGTTTTAAATAAAGATGATCAATATTACGCTTATTGGAGTTCTCTAGTAACAAAGGATGCACAAAATCATAATAAAAAAATAATAAATTTTAGTTTAGATGATACAAATGCTAATGTATATCTAGAATCACATAATGACGCAACTACTGGTACAAGTTTTACTGCTGTAACAGCAGACAATAAAATTGAAGCTAATATTTGTGTGTGGGGAAAACACCAGTTAACAAATATTTGTTGTGCTATTGCTACATCTTTAGCAGCAGACATAAAATATCCTAGTATTATAAATGGGATTAAAAATATAAGCTTAGCTTCAGGACGAGGTAAGAGATATACTTTAGAAAATAACTCTCTAGTTATAGATGAAAGCTATAATGCCAATGTTGAATCAGTGATGGCAGCTATAGAACAGTTAGCAAGTTACAAGTTAACAGCACCAACAATTTTTGTATTTGCTGATATTCTAGAATTAGGCAACAATGCTATTGAGCAGCATAAAAAAATAGGCAAGTTTGCCTTACAGCAAGGAATTAGTCAACTGCTAACTATTGGCAAGTTAGCACAAAAAACTTGTGATGTATTTGGTGGCAAACACTTTACAACTATGAATGATTTAATTGATTTTTTACGACAACAGTTAAACCGAAAAGTAATAATTCTTATTAAAGGATCAAATAAAATGGATTTAAACAAAGTAGTAGAAGCACTACTATTAAAAAAAATTAAAGGGGATACGGAATGTTATTATGGCTAGCTGATTATTTAGCACAATACTATCATGGATTTGCTGTTGTTAAGTATCTTACATTAAGGGCTATATTAAGCTCTATTACTGCGTTTGCGTTTAGCTTAATAATAGGTCCTATATTTATTAAAAAATTATCATCACTACAGTTGGAACAACCAATTAGATCAGACGGCCCGCAAACACATAGCCTTAAAGCAGGAACGCCAACCATGGGCGGTGGTTTAATTATAATAGCAATAACAATTAGTGTATTATTATGGGGGGAGTTATCAAATAATTATATGCTCTGCGCTTTATGTTCGCTTCTTGCCTTTGGTTTTATTGGTTTTATTGATGACTATAAAAAGATTATCAAGAAAGATCCAAAAGGTCTATCAGCAAAATGGAAATTTTTATTGCAAACATTTGCAGGTTTATCTATTGCTGTATTTCTATATTATAATAATCAAACCATAGAGGGACAAACTATAATTATACCATATTTGAAAGATGGTAGTATATTTTTAGGCTCATGGTGTATGTTAATATCGTATCTTGCTATAGTTGGTACCAGTAATGCTGTCAACTTAACCGATGGCCTAGATGGTTTAGCAGTTTTACCTGTCGTTCTAGTAACTATTTGTTTAGGAATTTTAGCTTATGTAGCCGGACACTTTGGATTTGCTAATTACTTATTGGTTCCTCATGTTTACGGCGCTGGGGAATTAACTGTAATCTGTGGTGCTATCGTTGGGTCTGGATTAGGTTTTTTATGGTTTAATACTTACCCAGCACAAGTATTTATGGGAGATATCGGAGCCTTAGCACTAGGTGCAACTATAGGTACCATAGCTGTTGCTATTCGTCAAGAATTAATACTTATCGTCATAGGTGGTGTATTTGTTATGGAGACTCTATCTGTAATTCTGCAAGTCGCATCTTTTAAATTAATAGGTAAAAGAATATTTAAAATGGCTCCAATTCATCATCATTTTGAACTTAAAGGTTGGCCAGAGCCTCGGGTAATTGTGCGTTTTTGGATTATAACCTTTATTTTAGTATTAATTGGGTTGATGTCGTTAAAAGTAAGATAATAAGATTTATGATTAATACTTTTTTAGCTAATAGCACCATAAGATATGTTTCTTTAGGTGTATAATATAGAACACAAAAACTTTTGCTTATATACAATATCAACAAGAAGATATGTAACAGGGTTTTTATTACTTGGTTTTTCTAATTTATTCGTTTGATAATAAATCTAAAAATTCTTGCTTTTCATTATCTAAACATCTTAAGTCGACTTCAGGTGTTTTTTCGTCATCAATTCTAGCGCCTTTTGCTACAAGTTTCTTAACTATTTCTTTATCTTTTGCTAGAAATGCATAATAAAGAATATTTTGTTTAGTAAAAATTTTCTTAACATTTTCAAAATTTTCTACCGCCGGATACAGCATAACTCTTACTAGCTCTCTACCTTCATAGCTCCACAAGCCATTACCATCAAAAACGGTGTATCCATTTCCAGATACTATATCAACTCTAGCTCCTGCTGCAATGAGAGTCTTAGCAAGTGTAACCCTGTTTTTATTTTTTGGATAATAAAACTCAAATCTAAATGTATTAATATAATGAAGAGCTGTACGATTATTATCATCAACAGCATTAACATCTACACCTTTAGCTATCAGTGCTTCAAGTGCCACCTGATGCCCCGATTCCGCAGCATAGTGAATAGCCCTCAATTTTTTAGCGTCTTCGATCTCAAGATTGGGATTATGAGCCATTATAGCTGAAAATAACTCGGGGCATTGCGGTTTGCCTGCTGCTCGTTGCAAAGCTGTAATTTTTCCTAGTCCTTGGATATTAACATCAGGGTTGTTAGCTAGTAATATTTCTAACATTTCTAGATTTTCTGCTTCGATTGCATAGTGTAGAACTGTATCACCAACACCGTTTTTAACGTTAATATCTGGGTTCTGTTTTAGTAATATTTCCAAGATTTCCAAATTTTCTGTTTCGACAGCATAGTGTAAAGCTGTATTACCAGTGCCATCTTTAATGTTAATATCTGCACCCTTAGCCAACAATGTTTTGATTAGATCTACGTGTTCTTTTTTAGTGGCAATATGAATGGCTGTCATTTTTTCACTTGAGTGCATGGCGTTACAATCAGCTCCATCATCAATGAGTTTACAAATTACATCAGCTGACTGATTTGATGCCACAGCATTGGCAACAGAAGAGAAATAGTTTTTGTCATAAATAACAGACCTGCAGGTAGGACATGTCTTTTCATCATTTCGTGCTACCTGATATTCATTAAGGCAGTCAGTATGAAAAAAATGCATTCCTGGTGCTCGGTTGCTATAAGTCTGTGAGGAGGGTAATTTTTTTGATGGGTGTAAAATTGTGATAGAATGTGAGCCAAAAATATTGTATAAACAAATTATACAGTCAGTAGGATCATCTGGTATAACAGCAGGATCAATTAGTGAATTTTGAAGAGATCCTCTATCTTTTGAAAATAATTTTTCAATGTGGTTGCCATGAAAAGTAAAAGAATTTATATTCATTTTAAATAACCTTTTTTATTTTTTTAATCTCTAAAATTATTTAGATATAACCCCAAATAATTTAGAGTGTTAAATATAGTTTTACTGAATACGAAATATTTTTAAGAAAATATGAGTTTTTTATAGTTCTAGATAGTAAACCGATATTTTTTATGCAAAATATAAATTAACCACAATAGATAACTTGTTTTTATTAATGTACCAATAAATATTTTCTTTACTCAGATTATATCTCAGATAGGTTTTTTTTATTTAGTTCAGTTTATACTATATTTTTAAGTGGTGTATGGAAATGCTAGTTTGCAGTAAGTGATTATAAGTTTTTAGCTGGCAGTGTTTCCAAAGTTACACCATTTTTTACCTGAAGACACGTCTTTTCAGCAAGTAATTTTTGACTTATTAAAAAGTAGTAACACAGTTTAAAAACAAAAAAACTTTCCCTGAAATCTAACATTTCCACCTTCTACCTGTGATAGTATAAAGCTAGCAACACATAATAAAAAATATTATGAAAGTTAATATAAATCGAAAATAAATTAATGAACTAATTTTATTCATAAATGTCTTTAGAACCTGTTTGTAATCTAAATAAAAATCTAGTATTTGCTACTCATTAGTAATAACACTCACTTAAAAACTATATTTTTAGCCTAAAAATTCGTTTCATAATAACTAAGATTAGTAAAACTTTCATAAAATAAAAGATTCCAAATAGACTCTTACAACAAACTTGCTCTTGATATAGAAAAAAATAAAAATGAAGTTGTAAAATATAGTGAGC
>CAKMZJ010000124.1 GCA_929200395.1 Candidatus Gorgonimonas eunicellae
ACTGCCTTGGTTAAAAACTTATAATCACTTGCTGAAAACTCGCATTTCCAACTGCCACGTGTATATACTAATGCTAATCGGTATATCTTAGCATGCAGAGCTTTAAACGTTCACGAATATTATGATTTTTATCAAGTGCTATTTGTAGAACAAGAGGTAATTGTACAAAATGTGCGTTGTCTCCTTCCATGATAGTTTCAACAAATATTTTTTCTGAAACCGTTGATTGCCTATTAAATCTATCCCGTATAAATTCATCCATATCTTCAAAATAACTATCTAAACCATAAATTATTTCATTAGAACTAGGTTGAGATTTAAGAATATATATAGACTGCTTGTTTGTTTTAATTGTTGCATTTGTGTTGTCATTTATAGCACTAGCTTGAAAACATATAATGCTTGCTATAAGTGGTAATGTAACTAGAAGCTTCATAATTAACCTTATTATTATTATGCTATCTATTTAATCAATACATATGTATACGTACAGTCTATTATACAGCTTCAACTAGAAAGTGTATAGATACGTACTCCACTGTATCTTAAGATAGTAAATTTTTATTGATATTAATAAAGTAAGCTGTTATAATTTATATTAACTTACTTTAGATACCGTTATTTTATTATACAATTAACTAGAAAGTCAAACGAATAAAATAAACATTAATTACTAATATAATATTTTTTGTAACTTTATTGAATAATATTTTAAATATAAAAATATTACATATCATTGATAAATCTCAATGATTTATTTTTATTATTCAATAAAGTTATTTTATATAAAAATTTAAATTTATGAATAATCAAATACAAATAATAGCTGAAAATAACTTAATTGCAAATAACCCAGACAATATAAACGCTGAAGATAGCCTTTTCAAAACGATTTTTAATAGAATTGTTAGTGTAGCAACCCCAAAAAGGTTACTTCTTCATTCATCTCTTGCTATGTGTCTTTTATTATTTGTAAATATTAAATTAGAAGAACGTAATACCAAAGAAATATTAATAGATTACATATCAGCTTACCTACAATTTTTTAAAACGATATTTATAACTAACTTAGGTATAGATGTTATATATGATACCTGTTTAAGGCTATTGCATGGTAAACAAAATAAAAACATATTAGAAGTATTACCATATGAACAGTTACCCCCATTACCATTAAATTATGCCTTTAATAAAGAAGATTACTGTTATATATCATACGAAAAATTACAAAAAGGTGATACAGTTTGTTGTGATATGCAACTATACAGTTATAATTTTTTAAAAAAGAGCTATATTAATGACTTTAAATTTATTCCTCATAGTTTTAAACCGTTAAAGTGGAATGAAAATGTCTATCGCTTACCAGATTATGGTCTTGAAAAAAATGAATAATTAGTCTGTATTTTATTTGTTTTTTAATAAATATTTATAATAACCTTCTTATCTTAATTACAATAATGAAAAGATAAAAAAGTAATATTTTAAATAAAATTTATATACCCTGAAGTTGCATTTGTGTTGTCATTTATAGCACTAGCTTGAAAACATATAATGCTTGCTATAAGTGGTAATGTAACTAGAAGCTTCATAATTAACCTTATTATTATTATGCTATCTATTTAATCAATACATATGTATACGTACAGTCTATTATACAGCTTCAACTAGAAAGTGTATAGATACGTACTCCACTGTATCTTAAGATAGTAAATTTTTATTGATATTAATAAAGTAAACCATTATAATTTATATTAACTTACTTTAGATACCGTTATTTTATTATACGATCAACTAGAAAGTTAAACAAATAAAATAAACATTAATTACCAGTATAATATTTTTTGTAACTTTATTGAATAATATTTTTATTATTCAACAAAGTTATTTTATATAAGAATTTTAATTTATGAATAATCAAATAATAGCTGAAAATAACTTAATTGCAAATAACCCAGACAATATAAACGTTGAAGATAGCCTTTTCAAAACGATTTTTAATAGAGTTGTTAGTATAGCAACCCCAACAAGGTTACTTCTTGATTCATCTCTTGCTTTATGTCTTTTATTATTTGTAAATATTAAATTAGAAGACCGTAATACCACAGAAATATTAATAGATTATATATCAGTTTACCTACAATGCTTACAAACGATACTTGTAACTGAATTAGGTACAGATATTATCTATGATATCTGTTTAAGGCTATTGCATGGTAAATAAAATAAAAACATATTAGAAGTATTACCATATGAACAGTTACCCCCATTACCATTAAATTATGCCTTTAATAAAGAAGATTACTGTTATATATCATACGAAAAATTACAAAAAGGTGATACAGTTTGTTGTGATATGCAACTATACAGTTATAATTTTTTAAAAAAGAGCTATATTAATGACTTTAAATTTATTCCTCATAGTTTTAAACCGTTAAAGTGGAATGAAAATGTCTATCGCTTACCAGATTATGGTCTTGAAAAAAATGAATAATTAGTCTGTATTTTATTTGTTTTTTAATAAATATTTATAATAACCTTCTTATCTTAATTACAATAATGAAAAGATAAAAAAGTAATATTTTAAATAAAATTTATATACCCTGAAAGTGAATTTTTTCAGGTAAAGTGTGTATAATGTGTCTAGTGCATGAAGAGAGCTGGTACTTAAAGTAATACAAAGATGTGACTTCCTCCCCAACCTAAAGGACGGGGCTTCCTAGATCATACAAGTATGCTAGGTGGTTTCTAGGCTAGTTCTCCAACGAGACCTACATTTCCATAGACTAACCCCGCATGCCCTGCGGTTGGCTCTGAACCAAGCGTGGTCGATGGACTAGCCATCTGTCTGAGCAGTAAATAGCAATTACGCTATGTGAGCATACTAGCAAGAAACAGTGCACAGAAACAAGTACAATATTCTAAGAATTGCTAGTAAAATGTTATGCCTTATATCCCGTACCTAAAGGAACGGGTTTTACGGCACTCTTTGATAAAATTTATCTTAGTTATGATAATTTTAAATTGCTATACAACATAGAAAACTTCCTTAAGCTTTATTGTGCTATACATCCTTTTCTTTATACTAGATTATTTTTGTAATTTATGTATACTATTGCATACACTAGCTTTTAAATGTGCTTGATTTTTATTTGTATCATACAAATTAATTGTTAATTACCACATCAAAAGGCTAGTTTTATAGAATATATTAATAAATAATTATATACATTTTACTTAAAGAAACACATGCATGTAGCAGATAAAAATGCTAATTTCAGTAAGTGGCTATTAAAAAAGGACAATCCATCGTTAAAACACCCAGATATACTAAAAATATTATAAGTACATCTTGATCTTAACATGCTTTTTCTTTTAAATCATTTCTAAAATCATGGGTTTTTTAAGAAAAATAGTATATAATTATAATATTATTTTAAAATGTAGGTTTTTTCATAAGTTGTATGTGAAAATATCAAAATAATTTTTATACATACTATATTGTGTAATTACGGAATTTGTTAGTGAATGCAAATAACCACTGATCATGCAAATATTTAAGTAGTAACTGTATAATTTAACAAATTCCGTTATGGGTATACTCATAGCTTATAGTATCCACTTTCTTGGAAGTCATTTATAATGAAGCACTCTGATCCTTTTGTGCAGCAAGATTTCTATGATAAAAGTGACCTTTTGAAATGTTCTAAAGGTGAGCTTTTTGGTGAAGGAAATGCCCAGCTCCCAGCTCCTAATATGCTTATGCTAGATCGTATTGCTCAAATATCTAGTACAGGCGGTACATATGGTAAGGGACAATTAATAGCTGAACTAGATATTAATCCTGAGTTGTGGTTTTTTAATTGTCATTTTATTGGAGACCCTGTTATGCCTGGATGCTTAGGGTTAGATGCAATGTGGCAATTAGTTGGTTTTTATTTAGGCTGGCTAGGAAAACAAGGACGTGGCCGTGCTCTTGGCAGTGGTACTGTAAAATTTACAGGGCAGATTTTACCTACCCATAAACGAGTAACTTACCAGATCGACATAAAAAGAGTAATAACTACAAACTTAACTTTAGGTATTGCTGATGGCTGTGTCAGTGTAGATGGTAAAAAAATATACACCGCAGAGGGACTCAGAGTTGGTTTATTCCAGAATACTGATTCCTTTTGAAATTTAAAGATTATTCATGGTGGCACAAATGAAACGTGTTGTCGTTACCGGAATGGGGATTACATCCTGTATTGGAAATTCCCTAGCCGAAGTTATAGAAAGTTTATTACAGGGACAATCGGGAATAAAATTCAATGAATCCTATAAAGAAATGGGGTTCAGAAGTCAAATCTCCGGTTCTGTCGACCTATGCGTTGATGACTTTATAGATAGAAAGTATCGTAGATTTATGGGTAGTGCTTCGTGCTATGCTTATATTTCTATGTTACAAGCTATCGAAGATGCAGGGCTAACTCATGATCTAGTATCTAATCCTAGAGCTGGTTTAATTGCAGCATCTGGTGGAGCATCATCACAGAATATTGTAGAAGCAGCAGATATCATGCGCTCTAAAGGCGTAAAACGTGTAGGTCCTTACAGAGTTCCTAGAACAATGGGAAGTACGGTTTCTGCCTGCCTAGCCACTCCTTTTGAAATTCAAGGTGTTAATTACTCTATAACATCTGCTTGTGCTACTAGTGCACATTGTATAGGAAATGCTTTAGAGTTAATTCAACTTGGAAAACAAGATATAGTTTTTGCTGGTGGTGGTGAAGACGAACATTGGAGTCAAACAGGATTATTTGACGCGATGGGGGCACTTAGCTCCAAGTATAATGACACACCGGCAACAGCCTCAAGACCTTACGACAAAGATCGTGATGGTTTTGTTATTGCTGGCGGTGGCGGTATGTTAGTTATTGAAGAGCTTGAACATGCGCTAAAGCGAAATGCTAAGATTTATGGTGAAATTGTCGGCTATGCTGCTACATCAGATGGATACGATATGGTAGCTCCTTCTGGAGATGGTGCCATTAGATGCATCAAACAAGCAATGTCTACTGTTAATAGCCCTATTGACTATATAAATGCTCATGGAACTAGCACCCCTGTTGGCGATATAGTTGAAATAAAAGCATTAAAGCAAGTATTTGGTAACAATATGCCTTTACTGAGCTCAACTAAGTCTTTATCTGGACACGCTCTTGGAGCAGCTGGTGTTCATGAAGCTATATACTGTTTACTGATGATGCAAGGTGGTTTTGTTTCTGCTTCAGCAAATATAACTAATTTAGATGAAGGTACTAAAGATACAAACATAGTTAGAGGCAAAGCTCTTACTAACCAAAACCTGAATACTATTTTATCTAATAGCTTTGGATTTGGTGGAACTAATGCTTGTTTGATTTTTCAAAAATATGTTAAGTAATTCTTAGTAAACGTTCGTTAAAAATTATCGCATATGGTTATCCACCATATGCGACATACAACCCATACTTATAAATTGTTTCTAATGACAAGAGTATATCGTTATATGTTATATCCTAGTTTTAAATACTTAGCCATCCTTTCCGCCGCTATTTCTAAATATTGATTAAAAGTTTCTATCTTAAAATAGGTTTCCATTTTATTGTCAGATATACCATAGTCTATTAGCTCTATATTTTTTATCTGATCCGTATTATTTTTAAACTTAATAAATATATTATTTGGAGATATAGAACAGCAACTACTAGGAGTAACCTTCATAATAGACAACAAGTCAAATATAGCAACGCATATTTTTTCTATATTTAACTTTTTAATTTCTTTATTAGTTACTTGTTTATAACTCGTAATATTATTAACGTAATCTATAACAAAAATTAGCTTTTTATCAATTAATACCTTAGTTAACGAAACACCATTATTTTTTTCTTTAATGCTATATAATCCAAACGGATGGCAAAAATATATTTTTGTCACAGTAAAGCTATAATTTATTGCTTTATCTTCCCAAAATAAATAATTATACGATTCTTTCATTCCAGCTTTTAACGACTTTGAATATTGTTTTATATTTAATTTAAGTATCATATTAGTAGATGTATTATTCTCGTTAAGTATTTCAAATATATAAGCATGATCTCCAATACCTAAACAGGGTGATTTTAATATTACTTTTAGCATATTTCCATATTGAAATATTAATGTTTCTTTATGACATTCTAATAGCTTATTAGTTATTTGCTGTAAATAATATTCAATATCTTGTACATTCTTAGGCGGGTAAATAACTGTATCATCTATAACAACTTCAGCAAAAATATTATTTTGTATAAGATACTCATCAAAATTATTAAATGCTGTAGTAGTATCAATATTATTATTAACAAATTTTTCATTATATTCATTAACAACATGATAATTGTTTACTAACAAACCAACAGCAAATGTTAATTTAGTTGTAATTAGAGTAAATATAACTATAAGTATATTTTTTATCATTTATGTTCTCAACAAAAAGATTTAGTATATACACG
>CAKMZJ010000125.1:0-2839 GCA_929200395.1 Candidatus Gorgonimonas eunicellae
TAACTATTACTGCTGGAAAAAATCTGGATCACGGATTTTTATTAATTTCATCCGCTGTTTTGTATACTCCATTGCCAACTGATCTAATGGCTTAAAGTTACACTCTGGGATATTTACATTCGCATCATAAAATAAGCAATATAAATAATATTTCATATCCACAGAAAGTTTTAGGCTATCTAATAAAGATTTAATAGCCATAGATTGCCTTTCGCCTTGCAAATCTATAATTATTTTATATAACTTTTCACTAAAAAATAAAATCTTACTATTAGATACATCATCTGATATATTTATTTTAATATGATCTAATACCTCATAAAATAGTTTATAATCATCCGTTGGAGTTTCATATATTTTAGTTATAAGATCTAAAAAATCACTAACAACTTTTTTATTTTGAGATAAAGATAAAGGAAAATAAAAATCGCAATTACTATTAGTAGCCTGGTGTAATGTATCTAGAATAAGATTTATATTATTAGGAAGCAATAAATTAAAAGCTTTATATATTTTGCTACATAGTGGTCGTGCCTGAGTGCCAATAGATGGCAACATTATATATAATTGCGACACTAATTTAGCTATTTTATAAGAATCTTCTTCGCTAATAGTAGTTTCATTTTGTAGCTTAGTTATTAAAAAATCAATCATATGTTCATAAACTTTAGTGCTTTTGCTTGCTATAACTTCTTTAAAAACTATATCATCTGTAGATAATAAATAATCAGCAAGGCCGTGACAACTATATACATCAAGTTTATCTATCATTGAGAGTATTTGTTGCTTTCTATTACCTGTTGTAGTTTCTAATAACCATTTATTATCAATTTTATTTGATGTACATATTTCCTGATCTTGATCTGCAAGATAATCAATTACATTGTATTGTGGGATTTTACTTATATCCTTCTTGTTTTTAATAATAATATTATAGTCTTCAAGTAGTCTATCTTTCTCTAAAGCTGCCACTAATAGATCATCAAACTTATTGCCTTTTACTTTTCTACCAAGAAAATATTCTATAAATCTATCTTGGTCATCTTCATCAAGCATATATACTATATCTGAGATCGAAATAGCTAAATGTAAAGCTTTTGCAGAATTTATGTCTTTTTCTACGAGATCATTTGCTCCAAGAAAGGCAAGTAGCTTTTCAAATAATATGTTATCGCTTTCTTGGTTATCTTCTGGACTAGCATATATTTCAGTTATAAGACTTAAATAATTATTTTCTATAGCAGCATTGTTATTTATGTAAAGATCAAAATATTTTTTATTATAATCACTTGTCATTGCCTCTATTAATGTATGTATTACACCTTGTCTATTATAATTAAGCACTAAACCAAATAAAGCATGCATTTTACCATATAATGATGGTTTTATATGGGCAACTTCAGGTAGTTTTTTGTAAAGTCTATCTAACACCAAAAATGCTTGCTGTGATTCTACTTCAGAAATACCTGTATTTTTTATTGTCTTCAATAATAAATCTATAACTTTAGTAAACTCTAAGGCATTACCTTTTTCTATAATTTGAGGAATAAAATCAGGATCATTACATAAAAAATTGAGAATTTTATCGATACTAACTTTAGCCTCTAAAACATCAATTATACCAATTATTGGTACTTCAGGATGATTCGCATTACCTCTATAAATAAAAGTTTTTTCTACTTCAGGGAGTATAGAAGAATAATATAAACTTTCAGCTTGTTGACGATTTAGCTCATCATCTGATGAATAAGAATTTTGTGATGTAGCTTCCTCCGCCACAGCGTTTACTTCTCGGTTAGCTATATCTTTATTGCTACCTATTACTTCCTTGTTATTTTGATCTTGCATAAACTTAGTTATATCTTCATCTTTAACTACGCGATTACCAAAAAAAACTTCTAGTTCTTTAATGATATCCTCGGTACTACCGTGATAAACATCATGTGCGAGCGTGCCTTGCCCTATATTCGTTATAGCATTTACCATTATTATTCCATTAAGTTTAAATTTATATATTGTAGATAACTACAGGTACTTATTAGATTTTAAATAAGATAGACAATATTGTAAAACCTTACAGAGGATAAATAGAAAAATATTGATTACCTGATCAAAATATTTAATCAGAACATTAAAATTACTACTCAAAAGCAAATTAAATACAGGTCATAAAAAAGTTGATGGGAATAGGACTTAACATAATACAGGGCAAAATAATTTCGATTTATATACGACAAGGGGAACCTACTTAACCATTTGCCTAAAATATTTTACGAAAATGCTTTTTAATAAATTTCAATATCATACTTTAAAGCAAGATATACGCCTTCTATTTAAAGACGCATATAAAGAAAACTTACAGTTAAAATTAGTAACGAAGCTGTTTATTATTTTTTTAATAATTCTGCTCTATCCAATTTCTTGCCACAGTAAAAGCTTTATCAATGTTTTTAGCTTCAACTCCTGCCCCCTGTGCAAAATCTGGTCTACCACCACCTTTACCACCTAACTCAGCAGCAATAATATTTAATAATTTTCCGGCATGCAGCTTCTTAGTTAATTCCTTACTAATACCGACAGCTATAGATACGCCTTTATCTGTTACTAAAGCTAATGCTATAACTGTATTATCAAGTTTTTGTTTAAGGATATCGATCATAGTTCTAATAGATTTGCTATCTATGTTAGAGATTTTAGTAAACAATATATTGATATCTTGGTATGCTGTTGCCTTTTCTATTAACTCGCTTGCCTGATAACCTAATAATTTTTGCTTGGTTGCAGTTAGTTGTTTTTCGCTATCTTTAGCATTAGCCATTAATAAAGATATTTTTTGTGG
>CAKMZJ010000125.1:2939-6323 GCA_929200395.1 Candidatus Gorgonimonas eunicellae
TGAGAAAAATCAAATCTTAATCTTTGCGAATTAACTAAAGAACCTTTTTGCTGAATATTAGTTCCTACAATTTGACGTAACGCTGCATGCAATAAATGGGTAGCTGAATGATTACAAGTTATGCTTGCACGGTTTTGTGTATCTACTTTAGCAGCTACTGTATCATTATTATAAAAACAGCCTTTAGTAACTTTAACTAAGTGTATAATTGCATCGCCTTGTTTTTGAGTATCAATAACTTTTGCTTGGCTATTATCATTAAAAATTACCCCACGGTCACCAACTTGACCACCAGATTCGGCATAAAAAGGAGAATTCGCTAATAAAATAGCACCAGTGTCGTTAGTATCTAATTTATCTGTAGCTACGCCATCTTTCAATAAAGCCACTATGCTGTCGTTTTTATGTAGGAATTCATAGCCAATAAAGTTAGTAGGCTTATTATGCAATTCAGAGGCTTCAATAGAAGTAAACTTACTAGCTCCTCGGGCTCTTTCTTTTTGTTGCTGTAAC
Source organism: Candidatus Gorgonimonas eunicellae (assembly GCA_929200395.1). Taxonomy (GTDB): domain Bacteria; phylum Pseudomonadota; class Gammaproteobacteria; order Pseudomonadales; family Endozoicomonadaceae; genus CAKMZJ01. Next base: position 3,453 of record CAKMZJ010000125.1, read on the forward strand.
AATGATTCAAAACCAGCTAGATCTACCGTAAAATTATTTTCTCGGGCTATATCTTCAGTTAAATCTAATGGAAAGCCGTAAGTATCGTAAAGCATAAAAGCAAAATCGCCTGGGATTACTTTTTCAGATAATTCAGCAAGGTAATTATCTATAAGCACCATACCTTTATTAAGCGCCTGATTAAATTTAGCTTCTTCCTGCTTAATAGTTTCACTGATAAACTGCTGATGATTATTTAATTCTGGATATGCTGCTTGCATTTGCTGAATAACAACAGGAACTAATTTATAGAAAAAGCCATTAGTTTCTTTAAGCTTATAACCATGCCGCAATGCTCTGCGGATAATTCTTCTTAATACATAGCCTCTGCCTTCATTACTAGGAATAACGCCATCGGTAATTAAAAATACACTAGCACGAATATGGTCAGCGATAACCTTTAAAGATGCCTGATTGTTGTTATCTACATCTAATAATTTGGCAACTTCCACAATAATATTTTGTAGTAGATCTGTAGAATAATTATTAGTAACGCCCTGCATTACCGCTGCAATGCGTTCTAAGCCCATGCCGGTATCTATGCATGGACGCTCTAGAGGGGTCATAGTGCCATCAGCTTTACGATTGTATTGCATAAAGACGATATTCCAAATTTCTACAAATCTGTCGCCTTCGTCATCGGTACCTATGGCACCGCCAGGAATATGCTCGCCGTGATCAAAGAAAATTTCAGTACAAGGACCGCAAGGACCTGTATCGCCCATTTGCCAAAAATTATCTGAAGCATAGGCTGCACCTTTGTTATCTCCTATTTTAATAATACGAGAGGCAGGCAATCCTATTTTTTCTTTCCAAATATCGTATGCTTGTTGATCGGACTCATAAACAGTAACATATAAGCGATCTTTATTTATGGATAATTCTTTAGTTAAAAAATTCCAAGCTAGTAGTATAGCTTTTTCTTTAAAATACTCACCAAAACTGAAGTTGCCTAGCATTTCAAAAAAGGTATGGTGCCTTGCGGTATAACCAACATTTTCAAGATCGTTATGCTTGCCACCAGCACGAACACATTTTTGTGAACTTACCGCCGATTTAGCACCTTTTGGTGGCGCTTGATAACCAAGAAAGACATTTTTAAATTGGTTCATTCCAGCATTAGTAAACAATAAACTCGGATCATCTTGAGGCACTAAAGAACTACTAGCTATTACTTCATGTCCGGCACTACGGAAATAATTTAAAAATAAGGTACGAATTTCATTGGTTTTCATCTGCGTTATCATCGGTAAAGGTAATTAATTGAATTGATTTGTGCAATTATAACTCATAATAAACAGTTTGTAATTATTTCTATGTTGCTTTTACTAAAATATTTAACAATCTTCTTAGTGGCTCCGCCGCACCCCAAAGAAGTTGGTCGGCTACGGTAAACAAGCTTAAATAATCATTGCCAAGCGTTAACTTTCTAATTCGACCAATTTTTACTCGCAAAGTTCCAGAAGTTGCTAATGGCGTTAATTGCTTTTTAGTTGCTACGGCATCGTTCGCTATTATATCAATCCATTCATGCGAATCTGCTAATAACTCTTCAATAGTTGCAAGCGATAAATTTTTTTTAAGTTTTATTGTTAATGCTTGGCTATGGCAACGCATTGCCCCTACCCTAGCACAAAGCCCATCTATAGCTATATGCTGATTGCTATTAAGAATTTTATTAGCTTCTACTTCTGCCTTATACTCTTCTCTTGTTTGGCCGTTAGCTGTCATGCTATCAATAAAAGGTATAACATTGCTAGCAAATAAATTAGCCGGATCATTACTAGTAGCTGACCAATGATTAATTTTTTTATCGATATCAAGTATACTACTAGCTACATTTTGTAAATCTGAATTCACATGATTGTACAAACCGCCCATTTGCTGCAACAGATTACGCATAGCCTTTGCTCCAGCACCACTTACAGCTTGATAGGTAGCAGGGTTTATCCATTCTACTAAGTCTTGCTTTAATAAGCCATTTATCGCCATTAACATTAAACTAACGGTACAATTAGCTCCTATAAAAAGCTTGCGATTATCGCTAATTGCTTGAGTAATTGCTTGATAATTAACTGGATCTAAAATTAATGTAGCATCTTGATGCATGCGTAGATGCGATGAGGAATCTACCCAGTAGCCATTCCAACCGCTATCACATAACTTACTATATACTTGTTTAGTATAATCACTACCCTGACAACAAATGATAATATCCATCTGTTGTAGCTGCTCAATACTGTAAGCATCTAGTAGTGTGTTACAACCATTAGCAATACTAGGAGATTGCTTGCCAACCTGAGAGGTAGAAAAACAATGAAAAAATATATTTAATTGAGAATAATGAGTAAAATCATTATTTTCTAGCATCCTTTGTATTAACACGGAACCGACTAAACCACGCCATCCGATAAGTCCTATATTTTTCATATTGTAAAGAATAATTTTTTAAGTAGTAAATAAATTTAATAGACAAATACATGCTATACGGTTACATTGTAGAAAAATAAAAAATAAACTTGTAATTATCAATAAGTAGGTTTTATGTCTCGAAAAATAACTAATTTGATAACACCAAGATGTATAAGTTATTACTACTTTACTATTGCTAATAGTTTATTTGCAGTAATTGTGGCTAGCTTTTACTTTTTTTCTAAATCTCTATCTAACAACCTGCCTGAATATTCCATAGGCAAATATATTAATGCTATAACATATAACTTAGCTAATCATTTTAGCATAATTGTTTATAATTAAGCTAGTTTATTTGTAACGATATTATTAATATTTAAGAAAATGTTCTATTACTGAGGCGGTAAGTTGATATGATTA
>CAKMZJ010000126.1 GCA_929200395.1 Candidatus Gorgonimonas eunicellae
TAATAGGATCTTACTCACAAAATCTTGATAAAATTTTAACGATTCATGATTTACCAGCAATGACAGAAGATCAAGAGGAAAAACTTTTAGGAATGTATTCACCTGTTTTAAAGCGCCAATTAACCAAGGAGGATGTATTTTAGTATACCCCTTATTACGAATAGTAACTACTTACTAAGTGTATATCGATACTACTTGCATTTTTAATTAGTTGGCAGATTAAACCTAAAAGTTAAAAAAATCTACAAAGCAGATAATTATTGCATGTTATATATTCTTTCATATTATATTTTTTTTGCTTAAATAAATCTGTTAATTTAACTAAATTTAGTGCAATAAATGATGCTTTTAATTCTAACAGAGAATACGATTATTTTAAAAAAACTATTGTTTACCATCATAATTTTGAATTTATGTCTTTTATTTTCAAGGCTATTAGTAGTGAAAATATAACAATATCAACCAATGCTAAAGAGGTATATAAGACTTATTATTTATCTACAGAACTAATACAACAGTTATTAAAAAATATAGAATTTAATATTTTATTTAGCGATTTAAAATAAGAACCATTTTGGGATAAAAAATATTATCCAGATGCAGCTAATTATATCTTTATAGCTCATGATGCTATTATAGCTCATGATGCTATTATGTTATTGACCGCAGATAATCTAATAAAATTTCTTGATACAACTAATAAATATCAACTTATAGATTGGAAAAAATTTTTCTTATTCGATATAAACGGAAATAATTTACCAACTGATAAGTATTCATTAATAACGATATTTAACGATAAATTTAAAGGATTTAAAAAAAAATTCACCACTTATATAGCAAAAAATCAATTATGTAGTAACTTTATTAAAATGAAATAGATAATGACTATGCACTATTTATCTTATTATCAAAGCATATTATCACAAAAAATAATAAAACTACTGGTATAACTACTGAAAATTTAGCTAGTATCAAACAAATATTCAACTTAGAAGATCAAAATAACAATAAAGTAGCACAAACTTTAGTTTGCATAGCATATGTTTTTGTAAAATATTCGTCTAATAGTATTTTTGGTGCTGAACTTAAATCTCCTAATAGCATGAGAGGATATGCTCATGCATTAATGATGGAAGCATATAATCTAGATAAAGACATTTTCCCTAAAGAAGAAAATCAATCTCAAGATGGATTTTATATAAAGTCATATACTGATTGGCAAGATATGTTAATAGGTAAATCTTTTAGTTGCACCTATGTACTATCCAATATGATGGGTAGCTATATCAAAAAAAATTATGATGAAAATATTATATGTCAGACTATACCAGCAGATTGGCTATAACTAGGATATTTATGAGTTAATAAATCCTAAAAAAATGAAACCCGTATTTCCAACTGCCACGTGTATATACTAATTCTCTCTGCTACGTAACTTTAGCTAGTAAATTTAAAAATTTATAGTATAATAAATGATGTTTCGTTGTAATAATATTAAGATTAACTAGTAACTTTATAATATCATATGCTTGATTAAAAATTTTTAGTTAGTGGTAAAAATAAAAATATCGAAACGGATTCTTTTAACTTATAAATATACATCTTTAAGATATAATAAATAAATTAGCATAAGGGCTATATCAATGGATGCAATTTCATTTCAACCAACTTCATTTGAATCAAATTTTAGCGAACCTTCATTAACTAATAAAGCTCAAGATAAATTTAAAGAACGAGTAGTTAGTATTAGTTCAGAAAATAAATCACTAAACCATATTAATACCGCCAAAGAAAATGATAGTAATTTAGATAATTGTGGCGACACTCTATGTTGTATTCTATTAACTCAATGCTGTGAGGGGGTTGCAAATTTATTGGGGGCACTTTGATCTTAATCATTATTAAAACTATTAAAACCTTATAAAATAAAGTGTTTTTGTACCGATTATATATACACGTGGCAATTGGAAATGCGAGTTTTCAGCAAGTGCTTATAAGTTCTTAGCCAAGGCAGTGTTTTGCCTTGAATTAAACTATTTTACTTAGCTTTGAAATCTAGCATTTTCATCTACCACCTGCATGTTACAAACAGGGCTTAGATTTACAAAAAAATATAGATTGCAGGCTAAAATGCGTATTTTGAATACAAACTATCAAGCTACTCAATAAAACACAAAGTAATTGGCTGCAAAATTTAAATTATACATAAAAAATCTTCGTGTTTTTATTAAAGCGCATAACTTGAGTAAAATAAATTCCTAAAAAATATTATGCCTAAAAATATTAATCATAGAGCTAATACTAATGCTCTTTACTACAGAAACCAATACCAGCAAAATTATACACGAGATAAAAAGCACAAAGGTATCAAAACTGGATAATCAAACCAAAGGTTAAAACAGTATATATTGCTAACACACAAAAGGTTAAGGCAACCAATTGTAACGAGGATACTGCTATTGGTTTATCTCTATTAATTTTTACTAATTATGTGTTGTCAAATACTGCTTTATCTAATCCTAACATGCAACGAGGTATTAAAAAGAATAAACAGTCAACCCAAAATACACCAAACACTACTAGGTATCTACCTGCTACATTTAACGATCATACCTGGCAACACCAATCTGCGTCTAAAATAATGCCAGCAAGCATTGTGTCAGAACCAAATCAATACCTTGCTGTTAATCAAAACAACCTAGCCAAAACTGATAACAATTTTAAAAATAACTTAAGTACTACTAAAATAAATAAAACTAGTTCAATTAATAAAAATTCTCAGTATAAGGCATCAGATTCTTCTGATATATCAAATGCACCAATAGGATTAGATAATTATTATAACTCTCGTTTTTATCCAATATCATATCAACCTCCATTAGAAAAGAATATAGTAAGAGAGGTGGCTTTATTTAAAGCACTACTAAAACCTTTTAAAAATTTACCTCCACTTAGCAGAACGTAATTTTTTGTCGTTGAAAAACTCTAAATCTAATCCTGGTAAACAGGTTTTTAAAAAAAATTCAAGAATACAAACAAGTGCAGAATGGAGCTCATTCAATACCTGAGGGTACTGAATTTTCTAAAGATGATATCGATTATATAGAAGCACTAGAAATTAAAAATATCCTTGGCTATAGAGAATATTCTGATGAACCAGCAGCTACAACGATAACAGCAAATCAGGCTAAATATTTAATAGGCTCTTACTCACAAAATTTTGATAAATTTTTAACTATTCATGATTTACCAGAAATGACAGCAGATCAAAAGGAAAAACTTTTAGGAATGTATTCACCTATTTTAAAGCGCCAATTAACCAATGAGGATGTATTTTAGTACTCCTTGTTGCAAATAGTAACTATTTTCTATGTATACATGTAGCAGATGAAAATACTAATTTTTCTGCTACTAAGATCTACTTCATAGGGCAAGGCTTCTAAGCTTTTATCCTGTATTAGTATTTCTTGATTTAGTCGACACTAAAACTGCGAAACACTGCCTTGGCTAAAAATTTATAATCACTTGCTGAAAACCCGCATTTCCAAATATACACCTTCTGCATTAGTTTAAAAAAATAAATAATAGCTTCTTTGTTCATTGTATCAGATTTATCAAAAATTGAATTTGATAAATTTTGTAAGTTTACAGCATCTGTAAGCATAAGAATGACCATAACTAATATAAATTTAACAAACGATTATTATAAGTTACGACATGTATATACATTTTTTAATTTAAAACACTTGATTTTTTTTTATAGCATATTATACGATGAAAGTTATAAAAAATTTATCTTGTAAAATGAAGAAAAATAAAAATTATATCATTGAGTTTTTATATAAGATTAGTGATGTTTATATAGAAAAACTTCTACTATACTAAGAGTTTATATGCTATGGTAGATAAACCCAAATAGTAACTTTACGGCAACCGATAAATATAACAAATAAGGTGAATATAGATTCAAATGATACATTTAAAAAGATAAAATGCGACACAAAACATAAATATTGCTGCAAGATTTCAAGAATATTTTAATAAAAATATCCATTATAAAAATAAATATTAAGAGATAATATGAAGCTTTTTTTTATACCTTGTCTAATAAGTTTAGCTAGCAGTCAAATTATTGGTAACTCTAATCCAATAAAAGTATTACCAAAATTTAGTCCTCATATTGAAAAGTTAAAACAATGCTATCAATGTCATTTTACAGTAAATAACTTTATTGATACTAACACCTTATTTCATGATGAATGTACAAATAAAACAATTAGTTGTGATAATGCTTTTTGTAGTACTATGTTATCTAAAAATCAACATGATGGTAAATATACAATGCAACTAGGTTGTATTTCTAAAAATTATTGCCCTGAAATTACAGGAGGAAACACCCAATACCCTGAAGTTATAAGTGATAATTATATTAATTGCTGTGATGATAATTTATGTAATGATCGCTCTTCTGTTAAAAATATATTACCATTTTATTTAGAAACAAATAATAAGTATTTTATAAATGATGGTTCCCTAGAAAAACAAACAATAAACTATAAAAATGTAGACCATAATATATTGCATGATTTTTCTTTTGCAAATGATCAGCTTGATAATTCATGCATTCATGAACTGTTTTTTACCAAGCAAGATAATTTAATTATCACTTTAAAAAAAAATGATTGTAACAATAATCTGATTGGTATTATACCTGAAGATAGCTTGCCTGCTTTTCCATCTCAACCTATAAAGAAAATTATATTTTTAGATAAAAACAATAAAACTGTAACTAATCTTATATCTAGTAATACAGCTATTACTAGTATTAACTATATTAGCGATAAAAATTTATTGTTTTTTATTGCTGACGACAATATTTTTGTTTATAAATTAGATAAAAATAAACAACTAAGGAAAATTAGCCAGTTATATCTTAACAAGAACCCTATAGATATAGCTATAAATTATAATGCAAAAGTTCTTGCTGTTACCAATAAAAATACTGTGTATTTTTATAATATTGAGAATATAGAAAAAACAAAACAATTTATCTCTATAGGAAAGCAACTTTCTAAACAAGTTGGAGAGTCTAATATTTATAAGTTACAATATACACCAAATAGAGATACTATATTAGTAAAAAGTTATGACGCTAATCATATTTATACAGATCTATACAACTTAGAAAATTTTAATAACATAACTTATATTAACAAAAACGGAAAACAGAAGATAGATAAACGACATAATAGCATAGAAAATATAAAGTATAATCTATATAAATTAGATTTTTATTATGGTAAATCTGCTATATCACCTATAGATAATCTGATTGTAACTCGTGAGGCTATTAATAGGGGTTATTATGGTACAGGTTATTTTAGAAATGAATTTTTTTATGCCTACTTATGGCATCATCAAAACAATACGGATAGTTACTCTACGACATATACTAAATATACTAACCCAACGGGATTATTTTCTCTTGAAATGCTTAACCCTTCAGAGTATAACCAGCATGGGTACAACACTAAAGACGAATTTTATAGGTTTAATAACCATATTGTAAATATATTGGATTATTTTTTTACTACCGATAAAAAATCAGTTATGGCTTTTATAACATTAAGAGAAGAAGGGGAAAGGTATTTATTTGTGAGGCAAGTTCCAAGCTTAGAGCAAGTGTCTGGTGATTATGATAACTGGGAGCAGTATATCAAGGAAAATCCAAAATTAATAACCTTTAAAAAAATATTTGATAGCGCTCGTAGTGGTTTATTTAATAAAGACAATAGTAAAATAGCAATTTTTGGTCATAATCGAATACAAATCCATAGTGTAAATTTAGATCCAAATAAACCACTAAAAATATCAAAAACAAAAACTACTAAAACACAAGAAACAAAAATCACTGAAGAAAAAAGAAAAATTACTAGATTGAAATTTTTATTTCCATCACTAGCAAATAAGATTAATTCAACAAATCTAAATAATGACAAAAAATCACATAATGATTTTCTAGATGAAGTTAATACTTTTATCAAAGAAAGTCCTTATGCAGTTACTGCAGCAGCAACAGTATTATTCGCAAGTATTATAATTATATCTTGTATTATAAAACACAAAATATCTAATAAAAAAAGTAAGCAAAAAACTATTGACGATAAAAAGAATGTTCTATCTATAGATTTAGAAAATCCTTTAAGTTATCAAAATAAAGCAATGGATATAGATTCACAAGAAATAAATGAGCAAAATAAAACAATGGATATAGATTCACAAGAAATAAAT
>CAKMZJ010000127.1 GCA_929200395.1 Candidatus Gorgonimonas eunicellae
ATGAGTATTTAAATATCTAAACTCACTAATGACACGGAATTTGGAACACCCTCTTTGATTATAATGCATATCTTCAATATAACTAATTAATTTGTTATAATAAATCTAAAAATCATTTAGACTATTTTGTTTATAGAAAAGGATATTATTTACAAACTATAATTAGCAAGAGAATACAAAGATATTGCTATGCACCGTTTACTTGAAGATGCTTTTTTACTGCTCCCAAAGGACAATTTTTTTGGTCTTCTAACTGTATTACTACTTTTTAATTTAGCACAAATACAAATAGCTAAAGTAGGCGCCTTGTTTAATAAGCCAAAAATCATTCGCTGAAAAGACGCATTTTAATCTGCCGCCTGTATATTTATGAACACTACCTTTTAAATATTATTGGCTTAAACCGCTAAATATATTTTATTATATTCTTGTAAGTATTCTCGTATTCGAATACATTTTTTACAAGCTGTTCGTAAATTTTGGTTTGCTATTTCCAATGTTTTTTCTGTATCTTGTTTTCTTAATTGCATAAAATCATTATTGTTGTATATAAACTTTACCCTCTCGCAATTGAACTCTGTATCTTCTTTAAATGAGCGCACATTATTTCTTATATTAAACACAATTTGCCGCATTCTTCTAGCTTTTTTAAGTGAATTCCCAAGTTTTAAGCTAGTGATTCTTGCATTAAGAACATCTCTTTTTGCTCTCTTTAACCTTGTAGATTTACCTTGTAATTGCTTTTGCAACATATCTATACGCTGAAAATCTAGCTTTCTAATAAAACTAGGTGTATCTCCATATTCCCGTATTTTTTCTCGTAATTCATCTACTTTTTTTTTGGCTTTAACCGCTTGCCCTACATCATTGTTTCTTTGATTTATTAAAATATCGCGTATTTTTAACTCTCCCGCCGAAGGTAACATATAAACAACTGGCATTTTTTACATCCTCATTAAAGTTTACATCCGATATAAGCTAGTCATTATATACTTTTTATCTGGTTTTTGCAACTATTTTTTATTGTTTTTACCACGCACGTAAAGGACGTATCTTGGATATATTAAAAAATCCGTTATCCCTTAGAAATATTTGACTATACACGAGGTCTATCAGAGCTTATTGAGAAAATAAACTATTCTATTTTTAGGGTTGATCAACAAGCACAATCAACAAGCATTTCAATGTTAATAAAAATATTGTGTTTGATTATAATGCATATCTTCAATATAACTAATTAATTTGTTATAATAAATCTAAAAATCATTTAGACTATTTTGTTTATAGAAAAGGATATTATTTACAAACTATAATTAGCAAGAGAAAACAAAGATATTGCTATATTGCAGATACATTTTTAATGTTGTTGTGCTGCTGGATACAGCATAAAGAAAAATAGACACTTAACTGACACAGGTTTTTTTATCCATACATGATATTATGTCCGATGCAAGATTGATATTTTTCAATTATCGCATCAATTGGTAATCTTATTGTATATTAAAGCCACTATAATAATACTTAGGAGCATTAGACGATGTATGATATTGATCCAACAGAAACTAATGAATGGTTAGAATCTTTAGAGTCTGTTGTAGAAAATGAAGGCAAGGATAGAGCTAATTTTATTTTAGACACACTATATAAGTATGCTAAGTCTTTGGGAGTAAGCACTCCTGCTGCAATTAATACGGCATATAGGAATACAATAGGATTAGACCAACAGCCTGAATTCCCTGGTGATATCGACTTAGAAAAAAAAATACGATCTATAATTCGTTGGAATGCACTGGTTATGGTGATGCGTGCTAACCAGGCAGATTCTAGCTTAGGAGGGCATATTTCAACTTTTGCTTCGAGTGCTACTTTATATGAGGTTGGCTTTAATCATTTTTTCCATGCAGCCAAAAGTAAGCAGCTTAGCGATTTAGTTTATTTTCAAGGACATGCGTCTCCAGGAATATATTCCCGTGCTTTTTTAGAAGGAAGAATTTCTGAACAGCAATTAGAAAATTTCAGACGTGAAGTAGATCAAAAAGGTATATCTTCATATCCACATCCGTATTTAATGAGCGATTTTTGGGAATTTCCAACTGTATCTATGGGGCTTGGGCCTTTAATGGCAATTTATCAAGCATTTTTCATAAAATACTTAATAAACCGTGGCTTAATTAACTACAAAGAACAAAAAGTGTGGGCATTTTTAGGCGATGGAGAAATGGATGAACCAGAGTCATTAGGAGCCATCTCTGTTGCTGGTAGAGAAAATTTAAACAATTTAATTTTTGTAATTAATTGTAATTTACAAAGACTAGATGGCCCTGTTAGAGGTAACGCTAAAATAATTCAAGAGCTAGAGGCTATGTTTGTCGGGGCTAAATGGAATGTCCTGAAAGTAGTTTGGGGTAGCGAGTGGGATGATATTTTAGAAAAAGATAAACAAGGCCTGTTACAGCAAATATTAGATGAAGCCATAGATGGCGATTACCAAAACTGTAAAGCTAAAGGTGGTGCTTGGATTAGAGAAAATCTTTTCGGCAGACACCCAGAGGTTAGTAAACTAGTAGAGCATTTATCTGATGAAGAACTTGGCAAATTAAGACGCGGCGGACACGATCCTAAAAAAATATATGCCGCATATAAAAATGCTACTGGGCAAACCAACCAACCAACAGTAATTTTAGTTAAAACAGTTAAAGGTTACGGCACTGGAGCTAAAGGTGAGTCAGCAAATATAGCTCACAATGTAAAGAAATTATCTCCTGAAGATTTAAAATATTTTCGTGATTTTTTTAATATTCCAGTAACCGATAAACAACTAGAAAAACTGCCATTTTATAAGCCTAAAGCTGATTCAAAAGAAATGCAATACTTGCTTAACCATCGCTCGCAATTAGGTGGCAGCATTCCTAATCGTAGAACAGAAGCAGACGTAAAATTAGAAATTCCCGAGCTATCGGCTTTTTCTGCCTTGCTAAAAGGTTCGCAAGATAGAGAAATATCTACAACTATGGCATACGTTCGTATTTTAGTTGCTCTGTGTAAAGATAAAAATATTGGTAAACACGTAGTTCCTATTGTTCCAGATGAAGCACGAACTTTTGGTATGGAGGGTATGTTCCGTCAATTTGGTATTTATTCTTCAGTTGGGCAAAAGTATGAGCCAGTAGATTCTGAACAAATAATGTATTACAAAGAAGCAGTTAACGGACAAATTTTAGAAGTAGGAATTAACGAAGGTGGCGCCCATGCCTTATGGATAGCTGCCGCCACTGCCTATAGTAGTTGTAATATTCCAATGATTCCTTTTTATGCTTTTTATTCTATGTTTGGCTTTCAGAGAACTGGCGATTTAGCTTGGGCTTCTGGAGATATTCAAGCTAAAGGTTTCTTAATAGGAGCCACTTCTGGCAGAACAAGCTTAAATGGTGAAGGCTTACAGCATCAAGACGGCCATAGTCATATATTAGCCGCAACTATTCCTAACTGTATTAGTTACGATCCAACCTATGGTTATGAACTTGCTGTAATTATTCAGCACGGTTTAAAGCGTATGTTTAAAGATAACGACAATGTTTGGTACTATATTACCGTAACCAATGAAAACTATTATCACCCAGCTATTCCAGAAGACAAACAAGCTATAGAGGGTATTATTAGAGGTTTGTATCTGTTAGAAAATAATACCAAAAAAGCTAAACAGAAATCTTTAACTGTTCAATTACTAGGTTCAGGAACCATACTAGAAGAAGTTCGAAAGGCAGCGCAGTTATTATTAGAGTTTAACATCCATGCTAATGTTTGGAGTGCTACTAGTATTAATGAATTAGCGCGTGAAGGCAGAGATGTACAGCGATATAACAGGCTAAATCATACCCAAAAGTCTAAACAGTGCTGGCTAGAAAAATGCTTAGAGAATCATGATGGTCCGGTAGTTGCAGCTACTGATTATATGCATTCATATACAGATCAAATTAGAAGTTTTATTAAGTCTACTTTTGTAACCTTAGGCACAGACGGCTTTGGTCGCTCTGATACCAGAGATAAACTACGAAGCTTTTTTGAAGTAGATCGCTACTATATAGCCACAACTGCAATCTATGCTTTATACAAAGATGGAGCTGTTTCTAAAGATGTTGTAACTAAGGCAATGAAAAAGTACAAGATTGATTCTAACAAACTTAACCCTCTTTACTCTTAGAATACTGTGGGTGTAAAAACAGCTTAAATTAATATTTATTTTTTAACAAATGGTAACTAACAATGCCTGAAGAAATCATAAAGGTTCCTGATATTGGCGGTGATTCCGCTACAGTTATAGAAGTTTGTGTAAAATTAGGAGACAGCATAAAAAAAGATGAGTCTATTATCGTATTAGAGTCAGATAAAGCCTCAATGGAAGTTCCTGCTCCTAAAGATGGTATTATTAAAGAGATATTAGTAAAACTAGAAGACAGCGTATCCGAAGGAGTGCCTATGGTTAAATTGGATTTAGCCGCAACAGAGGGTAAACCGGAGGCAAAACAAGCTAAGCAACAACCAAGCGCATCAACTCAAACAAATACACAAAGTATACAGAAAGTACTTACTCCAGATTTAGGAGTAGACAGTGCAACTATAATAGAAGTTTGTGCTCAGGTTGGCGATGAGATACAACAAGACGATTCGCTAATTACTATTGAGTCTGATAAAGCAAGCATGGATGTGCCATCGCCTTATGCTGGTATAGTAAAATCTATGCATGTAAAACAAGGCGATGCAATAAGCACTGATATGCTTATTGCCGAAATATCAACGACTGCATCTGCGCCAGCAACAGAGACTAAGCAAAATGTAACAGCTGCTACTTCTGATACCGCTAAAACCGCTGCTGTTAGTCAAACTAATAAACAACCTACTGTAGCAACAACAACTGCTAATGAAGGCAAATATCATGCCGGCCCAGCAGTACGTAAATTAGCTAGAGAACTAGATATTAGTTTATCTGTATTACAAGGCACTGGACCTAATCATAGAATTGTAAAAGAAGACTTACATGGTTATATTAAAAACCGTATGAATCAAGGCGGTGGCGGTGCTGGTATTCCACAAATTCCTCAAGTGGATTTCAGTAAGTGGGGAGAGGTTACTACCGAGACTCAATCTCGTGCCCAACAAATAGCTTCGACTAACTTTCAAACTGCTTGGCTTAATATTCCTCATGTTACCCAGTTTGATCAAGCGGATATTACCGATTTAGAAAATTTTCGTAAGGGTATGAAAAAACAAGCAGAAGCCAAAGGTGTAAAATTAACTCCTTTAGCTTTTATTATAAAAGCTTGTGCGCATGCGATTGTAGCTATGCCTGAATTTGCTTCTTCTTTGGCAGATGGCAACAAGCAAGTATTTAAAAAGTATATTAATATTGGCGTAGCAGTTGATACTCCTTTTGGTTTATTTGTACCAGTAATTAAAAATGCAAATAATTTAGGAATTTTTGAAATAGCCAAGCAATGTGTAGAATTAGCCACTAAAGCTAAAGAGAAAAAACTCAAACCTAATGATATGCAAGGCGGTTGCTTTACTATTTCTAGCTTAGGGGCTATAGGCGGTACAGCATTTACTCCAATAGTAAATGCTCCTGAAGTAGCAATTTTAGGGTTATCTAAATCTAGCATGCAACCAGTTTGGAATGGTAACGAATTTATACCAAGATTAATGCTACCTTTAAGTTTATCTTACGATCATCGGGTAATTAATGGAGTGCAAGCGGCTAAATTCACCGCCACTTTAAGTAACTATCTTGCTGATATGCGGAATATATTATTATAATGTTGTAAATTTTAGTCACATACTTGTAGTAGAAAATATATCTACTACAACTAGTATTAATAAGCAAATCTATACATCATATCGAAGGCTTTTGTTATATACTTAGTATTTAAAAAATTATTTATTGTCAGTGTCTGGTTTAGTTTATTTAGTATTTGATAAAACCCTGAAGGTAAAAACTTAATGTTATAGTTTTTAGTGATAATGCCATTGTAATGAAAATATTTGTAGTTTCCTGAGATTAACACCCATTCACGATTTTTTAAATTATCGAATAAATCTAAACCAATAGAATAATCTTCAATGTTATTTTTTACTCCTAAGAAATTTTTCATTAGTGTCGGTACTAAATCGTAATGGACAGTTAAATCATTGCAAACTTTTTCTGGTTTTTGTTGTTGAAAATCTTTATCAATA
>CAKMZJ010000128.1 GCA_929200395.1 Candidatus Gorgonimonas eunicellae
AAACTTATAATCACTTGCTGAAAACCCGCATTTCCAACTGCCACGTGTATATTTAATGACAAGATATTCACGAGATTCATTTATAGATAATTTATTGAACTTTTAATTAGCTATGTTATCTAAATTAACGCAGAAAAATTGTTTTTTAACCTGAATTCGACGTTTTAAAATTTATCAATATAAAGAATACTAAACAAAGGAAATATAAATTTTCAACACAGGAACAATGCTTTTTACGTTGAAATAATACATAGATCAATGTTTTTATCTAAACTTACTGAATTTATTTTTCATCGAACTCACGTTTTTTAATAATTACTTATAAAAATGCTAATTTAATAAATATTAAGCTTTAAAACTAAAAACAACTATTTTAGTAAGGTTATTGGAATAATAAATATGAATCTCTTAAATGCAAAAACAATGGAAATGCAAATTGCAGGCAACAACAGCCAGCAATCAACAGAAACTACTTTTAAAGATAGATATTTGCAAAAAAACTCTAACTCAGAAAATAAAACTATTATAGATCAACCTGAAAAAAACACACTAATTAAAAAACCTATTACTGGCTACGTAATCGGGCAAAAACCATCAAAAATTATAGATGGCAGATTACATTTGCATCAAAGAACAAAACTTGATTACCAAAATACAGAAGAAAAATATTTAATATTTGAAGAGCTCATACCTTATCTTAAACAAGAATTAGAAATTTCGCAAACAAAAGCCTTACAGGCATTAATAGTTGCTACTGAATTTACACCTTATTTAAGAAAAATTGATACAGATACCATGGAAGCTGTTTCTGACAACCCTTCTCAACTTCAACAAGCGTTAATGCTAGAGCTTACCAACAGAATAAGCCAAAGCTTCAAGTTAATTGAACTATCTGAGCTTATAATTCAAGAAAATAGCATTGGTAAATTAAAAAATAATCTGTTAAATAACGTAGATGAAATAGTTATCGCTAATAAAAAATTCACTAAAGCACAACTAGGTGATGAAGTTTTTAGGGAAATAAAAGATCGTCTAGGTGCTCTACAAAATTCAGCGAATACGCCAGATAAAACAGTAAAAATATTTACAGATTTAACTGCAAGAAAGAGAATATCTATATGCCATTGGCAATCTGTGTGTTCACAAATACTTGCATTTCAAACTACTTCAGTGAGAAAGCAATTTGCTAGTTTATTAACTATAAACTATGCAGAAGATACAAGTTTAATCCCTGCTAGCGCTCAAGAATGTCAAAATATTAGCAATTTAATACCAAAATTAAGCTTAGTTGTGCATCCTGCTTTTACAATAATGAGACCATTATTCGTTTGGCTTTCCGAGCATCATCTTCAACCAATAGAAACAGATACAACATCAATGGAAGTTTCTTCGGAAGAAAACCAACCTTTATTAGAAACATTAACATCAAAAAAACTAGCTCTGCTAAGAAGCAAAGCTATGGAGATGCTATACACACATATACCTCCATTAGAAAGCACAGGCTTAGAAAATCTTAGTATTGTTAAACACTTGCTTATTGATATTGAGCAACTAGATGATCCTATTAAAAATATAAAAGAAGCTATAAAAGAAACATCAACAGAGGATTTAAGCTCTGTGGTAGAACTTTTCTCTAAATTATTGTGTGACCTTACTCCAGATGTAACTCTAAAGCATCGATTGGCAGTTATTTATACATTATTAAAGTTTACTGATCAAAACTTAATTGAGCAGCTTCTGATGACCGATAGTATTGGTGAAGATACATTATCTGAAATGTATAAAACTTTATTAATTCTAACATACTCTCTATATGAAAATACCGATGAAGAAGATAAAGCAGAAAAACAAATAAAAGTTAACTGCCTTCTGAAAACTCTAATGCTTAGAATGGCTATTAATATTGTTCTAATAGCACAAGAAAACAAGGCCAAAGTTACCCTAAAAATATTAGATAGAGCCAATAGACTTATCGCTCATCACAACGAAGTTATTCAAAAATTTGGGCCACAAGAGGAAGATGAAAATAATGCTTATGATGATTGTTGTTCCGACTATGGCGATGATGATGATATGCAACAAGATAACCGTATTTCAAATGAAGACTATCTAGCTTTACCTGATTGCATACTTAATAGCAGTAACAAATTAATAGAGTCTTCAGCTGATATAAATAGCTCAGTAGTAACTATTGACCCTGAACAACTTATACTGCCAATGGATAAACATTTCAGATTAGATAGTACTACTAGAACTAATAATTTACCAAGCAGTTGCCGTGCAACCGGTAAGCGATATCTACGAACTACTAAGGACAATAAAAAGCTTATACATGATTTTGTGATTGCTCCCCGTAATAAAGATTTAGCTAACCTTTCGCAGTATCGAGATTTAGATATTCCCATCGGTTGTCTGTTTCCTGAAGAAAAAAGTATCTGTTATCAACATCCTGCGGTTATACAACAGTTAACAGAAATGTGTGATGCATTAACAGAAGATGTTAATTTAAATATAATTAAAGATTTATTGATATTAGCTAGCAAAGATACTGAAAAATTAATTGATTTTTCAGAAGAAATAGTAAAAATTATATCAATGTGTGGCAATAAGGTAATTTGTGATTTTTTATCTAGATTAGTACTTATTGTAAATAACATCCCGACAAAACGTTCTCAGGCACAATTATTAGAATATACAGCTACCCTTTTATTTTTGAAAATAAATGCTGGATCTATCAAAATTAACAATCTTATAAAGTTTTTATATGTTATAAGATCTAGAACTGACAAACTAAATTTTGCTGGTAGAAGTTTTGGTAAGTTTGGCAACACCGAAAGTAATAAGCTAAAATCATATCTAGATCAATTATTTTTTAATCGAAAATTCAACCTGCCTGATGGTATGCAAGGGTTAAGAATAAGAAACACTCTAATAAACGCTATCAAGTTATCTGCTAGCGAAGGATATGAAGCTATTTTCGATAACTTTTTAGAAAAAATACGATCGCAATACTTACAAAAAGATAACTATAAAACTACCATAACCAATTATATTACCATAGTAGAAGAATTTCTTGAGATTGGTATCCATATTGATAAATCAGGTCTAGAACAAAAAAAATTACGTCGTGATGAAGCTACTGAAGGTAATGTTTCGTATAAAGTGAAGTGGCTTAAAAATAATGTTGTAGAATTATATGATTTACTATTAGCTACAACTAATAATGATGAAAGCCCTGATCTTATGGATATTGATACAGATTTGGTTTCTACTGAGTGGCACTCATCTATGCAACCTACAGCAACCATGCTTGTTGATGATACTTCAGTAAGTGTTTATCTGCATCGTCAAATTGATGATCTACTGTCGAATATTAGATTGTTTGCTAATAGTATAGCCTTAGATAATTTACTATCTGAAGATGACATCAGTATTTTTGGTAGCATAGTAGACAAAATAAATGATTATACTAAGATACCATTAACAGAGCAAATTACTTTGCTAGAACAACAAGATCCGTTAATTGTAATCGAACATGTTATTAAGACGCGACAACTATTAAATGACCTTAATATTTGTATAAGTAACTATCGTATATACAAAGATATAGCAATAACTACTAATGATTTAGAAAATGCTAAAAAAACATTGTATAATCTTTACTCCATATCATCACTACCTGATCCTGAAAGCTTGCAACAGCAAATAAATTATATAACCAACCCGATAATAAATGATTTAACTGCAGAAGATAAAGCAAAACTAAGTAGCATACAACCTTTGATAGACACACATCACCACTATAAACCTTTACTTTTTGCACTAGATCATCCTGATATCCATCAATTTAGTCGTAATCCACAATTAATATCTGATAGAACAAATAAAGCACTTGAGCAATGTGACGACCATTCTAAAGACTTGTATAACGAGTATACAAGTCTCGGAAAAACTTTAACATATTTAAAAATCAAACCAATTATTACAAATGCTAGTTTGGTAGAGAGCAAAAGGCTTCACGACATTAAAAATGGCCATGCTAAACAAATAGAATATTTATCTAAACAACAGCTTGAGTGTCAATCACATAAAATTATGGAAACAATGGATGAAACAGCCACACCAAGGTTATCAAATGTTCTTCAGCAAATGAAATTTAGTCATAGTTATCAACGGTTAGATTTTGATAAAGAACCTTTAACTCATAATCAAAAATCACAATTATTGCATATTGCTCAAGGTACTATCTCAGGTGCAGTGAAACCAAAAAATACTAGTTTATTTGATCTGATTGGTAGAGAAACAACCCAAAAAAATAAATCTCAATCAGTAACTAGTGTTCCATACAATAAGAAAGAAATAGATGAATTGATTACAAACAGAGATAAGGTGATTGAAAACATTCAAAAAAGTCACTCTATAAGTTTAACTTCGTTTGCAAGCAAATTAGATACATTACAAAAACAAAAAGATGAAGCAATTAATAATCATAATGCAGAAACTAAAGAGCTTGTTCAAGTTAATAAAAATATAGATGAGTTATTAGGTAGCAATAAAACTGCGATGATTCAAATTGATAATGAATTGCATCCCTATTTAGTCGCTTTAATTGTTTTAAATTATCATTACTCTTGCTATAAAGTTGGCTTAATAAGTGACGATCATTGTAAGGTATATGCAAAGCTTTCAAATGTAATACGTGCAAATACTCAAAAACAAGATAAAACTATAGATAAAAATAATTGGCTTTACTTAGTAAACAAATGTCAATCATTAAATATTGACCCTAATATTTTACCTGAAATAGTAAAGCTAGAAGAGCTTGAAAAAATTACTAGCTCGCAGGAAAATATTGAAGTTAACATTGCTGAGCTTAAGCGTAATATTGAGTACTACCAACAATTAGAAGTAGAAAATAAAGCTAAAATATCAGAAAGCGTTAAAAAGTTAGAATTGGAACTGCAACCAGAATTAAAAGCTCAAGAGGAAAAAACTGTTGAAGCACAAACATCACTTTTCACTCAGGCTTTTGAACAAGGCAAACAGTTATCTTTACACAAGTTAATTCAACGTAAATTATGTAATCATATTCAACAACATGGAAGCGATGTAGCTATTGATATTTCTACAAAAGAAGCATATGAAGAACTAAAACTACATGTCCCTCAAACATACAAAGATGAGATTAACTTACCTTACCATCTGCTATATTCCAACCCTAAATTAGCAGGTAGTTTTGTCGTCTTTAGTATTATTAATGTTAAAGGAGCTTACCCTTTACTGCAAAGCTTGCATGCTGAAGATAAACTTCATCCTTACCAATTCTTAGAAAGCGATGAAGCTGGTAATCTTTGTAGTGCTTTAGTTCTAGCGGCAGCTACTGGTAAGTACCATGCTTGTGAAGCGATTTTAGATATTCAAAGTAAATCTGCAGATATGGGCATTGATTTTAACCATAAACTATTAACTGCTAGTCCATCAACAGACAATAGAAATCTGCTACACCATCTAGCTAACCTTGCTAAACCGCATACCATGGATATAGCTCTGCAATTTATTACTGATATTAGCAAAAAGCAGGAATATGATTCAGACTTCCCTGTAGACTGTTTAGAAAATCAAGTGGCTATGAATAAGAACTACATTTTAACTGAGCTAATTAGTCATAAAGATTGCGAAAACAAATTACCTGGAGATATTCTACTCTATAGAATTGGAGAATATATTAAACAATGCCACCAAGATAACATGGGAGATTTATTTAATTTTTGTAAGCAACACTTAATTAATAATTTTAAAGCCATGTGGCAAGCAAGTGCTAAAGTTTTAGATGCACAACAATTGTTTAATATGTTAGAATATTTTATGAAAGGGGTTGGCGATTTTGATGATTTAGAATCAGACAAAAAAGAAGTAGCAAGATATTTCATCCATGAATTTTTGCGTATTATCAAAGTAAATAGCACTGTAGACGTTTATAATAAATTACTTGACAATATAAATATACAATCATCTAGAAAAAGAAAGTTATTAGTTTAAATATTTTATCAACAAATAATTTAACAAGATGACTAATAATTATCTTGTTAAATCAATTCTAAATATATTTTACTAATTATCACTAAATTAGATACCTGTTGTATACAGATAGCAGATGGAAATGCTAGGTTTCAGGGCTAAGTAAAATGGTTTAATTCGAGG
>CAKMZJ010000129.1 GCA_929200395.1 Candidatus Gorgonimonas eunicellae
CCTTGCCCTCTGGGGGCTATTAAAAAGATTTACTTAGCCCTGAAACCTAGCATTTCCATCTGCTACGTGTATATATTATTAATTAATAGGTGTTTTAGAAATAACTCTAAACCCTATAGCTACTGGATATCCTTGCGTTAACTGCATATATTCAAGTAGTTTTTCTTGTACACTCTTTTTCTTAAACTCTTCTAGTTGTTTCTGATCATTTACTCTCAACCCCATAGCTACGAGATATTTTTGCGTTAACTGTATATATTCAAGTAGTTTTTCTTGTAAACTATTTTCCTTAGACTTTTCTAGTTCTTTCTGCTCATTTACCAATTGCATGTATATATCATCTATATTACTATTTTGGCTATCATTTTGAATAAAAATCTTACCATTTTTATCTACACTTATAGATAAATAATGCCCTCCTTCTTCTTTATTTCCTCTAAATAGTATCATTTGTTCTATCTCTGCCTCAACCATATATGGCTGATTCGTTTCTTCATCTATAATTTTTGTTTTAATTATAGGGCAGGCTGCGGTAAACTTTTCTATTACCTGATCAATATCCCTCTCGTGAAGATTTGTTGCTGTACGCTTAAAATAATTAAAATCTAATGAGAATTTATTTAATTTTTTTATGTTAGTATAAAGTTCCTCTGTAGTTGCGTGGTTATAAGGTACGGTTATTTTATGATTAAGCCTCTTAGAATCTTCTTCTAGCTTTGTCACTTCAGAACTAGTAATATTTGCATAATTTACAGAATTTTCTCTTACTCTCTTACAAAAATCTGTAAGATACTCCACTTTAAGATCCTCATATATTGGTGCTTTTAACTCTGGTAATCTAACTACTTCATCTATTACTTTTTGTTCAGATACTACGTTAAGGCATAAATGGTTTTTAGTTATATTTAGACCAATATCATTTAAATCTTTTTTAGTAATATTAATATTTTTAACGCTTCTTTTGATTAAACTATTCGATTCTGTATTTAAGTTTAAAAAGGCAACAAAAGGTTGTACAAATTCAATAGCATCTTGTTGATTTATTTTACGAATGTCTATAAAACCATTTATATCAACATCATTTATAAGCAACTTATCAATTTTATCCAGACATTCTTTATCTTTATGTTTGTCAGGAAGATATTGTGTACAGTTGTGTATATTAGTTAAAAATTCAATTATTTTAATATTTACAGCTTCATTTTTTGACATAGCTTCAATTATTTGACTAAAGGATAGTAAAACTTTCTTTAATTGCTCTTGTAATTCTGGAGGTGATAGTGGGTCTATATATTTTAACTTTTTATTTATTGCTGTTTTTATAGTGTTATAGCCATAAAAATCATGAATAAACTTTAGTGAAGAATTAAGCCAACATGTATTACCAAAATTGTACATATTAGACAAACTTATATTTTTCTTCACCGTTTGTAAAGATGGATTATACATGCTAGTTAAGCTAGTAAATTCAGTATTTATACTTGGAGAATAATTATTATTAACTCTTGAGTTAATAGTGGGTGCGGGTGATGATAAAGATTTATTCGGATTTAATAATAGATTGTTAATCCAATATTCAAATTCTTGACGAGTTTTATTTTTTTGTTGTTCGGCTAAAGAATAAGCTGGAAATTCAAATATAGATAAGATTCCAGCTGCTTTTAGTTTATTTATTGCATCATTATAAACATCTTCTACATCAATCTTTGAGCTATAGCCTCTTGCTTCTTCATCAGCAGTTGCATGTATATATACTAGCCCATGAAAAATAGCAAAATTATAAGATTTATTTATTATTTCCTTTACTTTTGCTATAGCATCATCTTGATTAAATTTTAAAGAGTAAAAATGTTTTAATGCTTGTCTAAATTGAAATTGAGTAATGAATTGTTTTTTTTCTGCTCTTAATAGATTATATTCATGAAGGATACGTTGATTATTACAACTAATAATATGCGATATGGTTGCCATTTTTTCATTAAATTTTTCTGAGCTATTCGAAGTTGTTGCTACATCCTTTATTAGATTATATGCTGTATTTAACGCATACCCGTAATCAACTAAAATATTAGTATTTTTCTTAAAATCATCTAAACTAACATTCGTTTTTGCTTTATCATCTAAACAAATATATTCTACAGTTAATATATGATTTAGATCGTTAGTTTGGTTTATTTGTTTTAATGACTCTAAAATTACTTTAAGTTGTTTGGTATTACTTTGTTGTAAAATATTTATTTCAGCTTCAATATCTAAAAAAAATAAATTTTTATTTCCAGTGGTAATTGCTATTTTTTCTAGCTCTATTTTAATTACACCTAGTCTAATTGGTTTAATATCTTCTAGTTTAGAGTTTACGTAACCATTCAATATCGCTTTATCATTTAATTTTGGATTCTCTGCAAGAACCTGATTTATAGCAAAGATTATTTCTTCTTTTGAAAGATCTGTGTTTTTATGGTATTCATCAACAAGTTTTGCTTTAACGCTTTCTTCTAAAACTTTAGCTGTTACCTCTTGATCTAAATTTTCTATGGGTAATTCTAATGCTATAATTCTGTCTCTTAATGCTTGTTGACTTTGCTCTACTGATAAATTATTTGAATAATTATTAACACCTAATAATGCCATACTCGTTTTATAATCTTTTACTTCCTGATGAAATTTAGATACAGTAATTATTCTATTTTCATGGGATACTACAGCTTCATTTTTATTTAAAATATTTTGTGCTGTAATTAACGTATCGTATAATTTTTCCATAATATTTCCTTTATTTAGTTTTATTTCTTAAAAAGACGGGATAAATCTTAGAGTTAAATATATATAAAAAGTTCAAGTTAAAAGATAATATTACATAAGTTATTGGAAATAATAATTATTTATCTAGTAGTGCCGTAAAGCCTCGCCTTTTAAGGCGGGGATATAAGGCACAAAAAAACTTCACAAGTTAATTAAAGTTTTGTAAAATAAAGAAATGAATAAATCAAAGCGTGTATAAATTGTAACAGAAAGCTTGTGAATATAAGATTATATTTTTTGCCACCTTATAGCTCAAATTTAAATCTAATAGAGCACTTATTTATACGGCAAATAAGAGACCGTTTTTTTAATGAAACCTGTATTATTAAGTTGATTGTGTATATGATAGCGGTTGGTAAATATAATTTTTTAATTGTGTGGGTAAGGGTAAACATTCTATAGCTTGTTTTAATGTTATTTGTAGATTATTATCTACTAATCTCATTCTAATTGAATATCTAGCTGCTTCTTGCAAGCTAAAAACTTGTTGTTCACCACAAAAGTAACTATTAGCCATGCCAGCTCTATGTACTTTATGATTTTTTTTAAAAACATTAATATCATAGCCACAGTTAGTACATTCGTATAGTTTCATAGGGTCTTTATCGCTATGTTTTAAAATTATACCTGTTACTTTATAATGGCAATAATTATCTAATAGTAATTTTACTATATGTTTTGCTTTTTCTGAATGACTATCTAATGCACAAGTAGTTGCTCGTGTATAGATTCTGTTTGGCATAACTCCAGCAGCTATTAAGTGAAATAATGCAGTGCTATTTTCCTCTACAGCAGTTTTCGCAAAATAGCCTAATATATTTTGATAATTTTCAGATATACACACTAAAGTTTTTAATGGAATATTATTTACCAAGTTAATCATAATGTTTTCATTACTAGAGATATAAGAAAAAAATGAATTTATGACTTTTTCACCAATAAAAGGAAAGAATAAATTAAATAGCTTTTCATTTTTATAGCAGAGGTGTAACACCGTTAGATTAGGATCAGCACCTTTCTCTAATAAAAGCTTAATAATATTTTCTTGTTGATAGAATGATGCTAGGTGCAACGGAGTTCTACCATTTGAAAAAATTGCCCTGATATTAGGGTTAGCTCCTGCATCTAATAATATTTTCACTATATCAAAATTATTTTTAATTATTGCGATATCTAAAGGAGTGTAACTTAAAAGTGAAGATTTAGCATTAAAATCTGCTCCAGCGGCTAATAGAATTTCTAATGCTTCACAATTATTTTTGTAAGTAGCAATATGTACAGCTGTGCATGTTATTTTAGAAATGAAAATATCATTAGGTAAGGTATCAATTGATGATACATCATCTAAAATTTCATAATCTAGACTATTAGTAAAATATATATCACTTATTATATCATTGCTAATAACAAATAAATCGTTTTGAGAGTTAATATTTTGTTTTGATGCAACAATTTTTTTTAGTTCTGCAATATTATTAGTTATACATGCTTGTTGCAGGTGTGTATATTTCATTCGTTATAACTCCTATTTATATTTATATTTATTTTTAATATTAGTTTATTTAAAATATAATGTTTTTCTAGTTACTAATTCAAATTACGCACTTTAATAAAATATGAAGATTTCTCATATATACTATGAATAACTGAGTTTTGTTGGAATAACCGAACTTTTTTAATAAACTTAAAATTAATATCTTATATTGTTTTATATGATTGTTATATTTTTTATAAGTTCAAATTATTTTATCAAAAAGTACCGTAAAACCCGTTCCTTTAGGTGCGGGATATAAGGCACGTTCACTTTGGTGTATTTTGTTGTTGAACATATTGTTTCACTTTCTCAAGAGTTTCACCTCCAGTAGTTGAAACAAAATAACTAGGAGACCACAACACGCCTTTGTAGTATATTTCTTTTTCAAACTCTTTTCTAAGTATTCGTGAAGATACTCCTTTTAAGCTGTTAACTATTTTAGATATAGCCAATTTAGGCGGATAATCTAAAATCAAATGGACGTGTTCTTTCTCGCCATCGCACGCAAGTAAGTTACAATCTAGTTTTTTGCATACGGTAGTAAAAA
This sequence comes from Candidatus Gorgonimonas eunicellae, assembly GCA_929200395.1. Lineage (GTDB taxonomy): Bacteria > Pseudomonadota > Gammaproteobacteria > Pseudomonadales > Endozoicomonadaceae > CAKMZJ01. The sequence goes on from CAKMZJ010000129.1 coordinate 4,884, forward strand.
TAGAATTTAAGCTATCGAGCATTTTCTTGGAAAAAAAACATTTTCTATATTTAGTCACAAAGACTAAATGTATGGTTAATTGAAAAACAACTGTTCTACCTGCTCTATATTCTGTTGATTTGTTCATAGACCTAGTATACAATGGTTTCATGAAAATACAAAAAGCCTTTAAATTCAGACTAAACACAAAACATAAGGACACTAGCAAGTTAGCCTGCTGAGGCATAGGGTTCGTTAGAACACTAGCACAGGAAGCACTTGTTTAATCAAGAAGCTCCATCCTTTAGGTCGGGGAGCATGTCACATGAAGTTTTTTACATTAAGATAACTTGTTATCATTTTTTATCATAGTTATACTGTAAAAGGTTGTTTTATAAACAGCATTTGAAGCTGGTTTTTTATAGTAAAATAAATACAACTATTTTTACATGAAGACAAAATAAATAATTCGACTAAATATTACATACATATTCAAGTAAAAAGTGTATAAACACAACTGAGGCATTATCTAATTATGATAAAAACCATAAAGCCTAAATTAATATTTTATTTTATAATTATTTTTTTTTTACAAAATATATATGCCATATCTTCTAAAGTGAGAAATCTTAACCAAGAGCTTACCTGTAAAGAGTGTTGTTATCCATTTGATAGTACTTTTTGTAAAATATTTTATTTATCCTGTCATACCAATTCATTAAATAAGATTACTTTTTTACAAGCTAACAGAAGTATAAGAAGAAAAAGTATTTTGCATATAATAAGGAAGTTTTATAACAAGATAATGGTAGAAGATATAGCCTTAATTATACCAGATGGTAACCTTTACCTAATAAGAAAATATTTTAAGCGCTTACAAAAAGAGTTAAAGCGTAATGTAAATAAACTAGATTCTACAGGTAAAAATGATACTGATATATATCAAACATATAGAACGCAACTTGCTTCTATTAAATATGACGACCCATTAATTAAAGTAAAATTAACTAAATTAAATACTACAGATTTTATAAGCCTGCTAAAAAATTATAAGTCACTAGTTGAAATAAATAACTTTCCTACAAAAATAACTTTTTTAAATAAAGATAGGATGCAAAATTGCTCAATAAATAAGTCATCAACAATACCAATAGTTTCATATAAGCCAACACCTACCAGTGATTTTAGTAGTTCTTATTATCTTTATATAATCACCCCTATACCAAGCCTAATTAGCAGTACTCAAGCTAGTTCTAGCTTTGATATTTTTCCGACAAAATCTTCAAAGCCAATAACTACTATATCAAATGC
>CAKMZJ010000130.1 GCA_929200395.1 Candidatus Gorgonimonas eunicellae
TGCCCTAAACTAGTAAACCTATAGATATTAATTAAATGAGGTGTAACATGGATTTTTTAAACTTGATAGATATCAAATATATACTGTGTTTTTTTCTTGGAACTATAACAGGAGTATTATTTTATAAATTATCTTTTGGTTCTAAAGCGCGTAATAAAATACTTCAAGATAAACTAGATGAGACTAAACAGCAATTACAAGATTACAAAAAAACTATTAATGATCATATGGCAACATCTGCTCAATTGTTCAAAAATCTATCGTTGTCTAACCAAGCAATTAGGCAGCATTTTATGCATGTATTTCAAGACTTATGTGATGATGAAAATGTATATTATAAATTAGCTGATTCATTACAAAAAAAGATAATAGATAAAGAATATAATACTGATAGTCCTGTTGAAAATTTATATGAACAACCTAAAGATTATGTGCCTAAAAAAACTGATACAGAAGGTGTTTTATCTGAAGGTTTTGGTTTAAAAAAAGATTAATTTATAATTTAAAAGTTAAGTAAGCATATTTAATTTATAGTGCAAACAATCTTTATATAAAAGGTTTATATAAATAAGTTATTATGTTACGATACATACTGTTGCAAAAGTTATTTTATTTCATTGGAGGATCATCCTAATATGAGTGATTTGTATACAAATAATCGATGGTATAGTCTATTTATAAAAATATGCAAACTCATGATGTTTGCTTTAGCTGGCTACTTTACTATTTGGCTTATTATTGTTATAACTATTATACAGGAAATTTACTCATTTATTAATAAGTCTCCAATAGCTAAACTTACTAATTTTACACCAGGACTAAACTCGTATTTGTATCAAATAGCTAAATATTTAACAGGAGATACAGCACAAGAGCCTTTTCCTTTCTCAGATTGGCCATCTGATGAAACTACTAGTGTGTATGAAGATAAACAATAACTTGTAGATAAAGATAGTAATTTTAATAGATAAAAAAGTTTAATCCAAAATAAAACGTTGGCTGAACACCCGCCACAAATATAAACAGGGCAGATGAAAATGCTAGATTTAAGAGCTAAATAAAAAAGTTTAAATCAAGCTGTTTTAACTATGAAATAGGCTATTTTAAATAGCTCCAGAAGGGTAAGGATTTTAAGATTTTATTCTAAGTTAGTGTTTTTTAATTTAGTCTATATTGATACTAAATTAGCAAAATACTGTCTTAATAAAAAATTTATAATTACTTGCTAAAAATCTGCACTTTTAGCTGCCATGTGTATAAAGGTGTTTAAAATGAAGTAAAGTATCTTAAAAACGAATTAATTTCTTGCAGTCTTTAAGATTTGAAATTATTCTTTAAGATAGTAGATATACATTTGTTAACCTTTTTTGAGGACACTATGATGACAAGAAAAAAACTTAGCAACATTTCATCAGGTTTTGATGGTGTTGATGTTGGTTTTTTAGGTAGTCGTGATGAACCAGCAGAGGAGCGTACAGTGGAGTCTCGTGATAAACTAAGAACAAGCCTACAAAAACAGATAGATAGTTTTATAAAAAAAGGTGGCAAAATAACAGAGGTGTCTAATATTTATTCTAATAAAAAACAGCAAAGCGACAATACTTCAGCAAGTGCATAAAAGTTGTATACACGTGGAAGATAAAAATGCTAGGTTTTAGGGCTAAGCAAAATGGTTTAATTCAAGGCAAAAAACTGCAGGAATGCTAAAACTGCATTACAAAGTTTTTAACGATGTATTAGACCTTTTTAACAGCCCACAGAGGGCAAGGCTTTTTAGCTTTTAAACTTCGTTACTACTTTTTAATTTATCACCACTAAATATTCAAAGTAGATTCCTTGTTTAACAAGCTAAAAATAACTTGCTAAAAACCTGCATCTTTAAATACTGGATGTATGTATTGGAATAAGCTATAGAAGATTAATAATAATGATAAAAAAATTTACACTATTGTATTAGCGTTTAAAAGCTGAGATAGCAGAATAACCAAGATAAGCGAAACCACATTCAATAGAAACCAGAGTAGTGGCAATACCACCAACGGTAACTATAGCCCCTACTGCTGCGGTATGTATTAATTTAATTGGAGTATCCGTAACCGCAGACAATAATAAAGAGCTAACAGTAGTAGCAATTCCTCCTACTGTTGCAATAGCTCCAGTTACGGCTCCAGTTGCTATAGTATATGGTATTATATCTTTTACTGCAATTTCTCTATCTGTTGCAAAATAATATAATCCTGCTGTAGTTCCTACAGCTAAAATTCCTTTTGTAACATTTGATAGCCTTGTTAAAGAGTAAGATTCATTATTTGTTGATATAGAATTCATAATTTAAATTATCCTTGATTGTTATTTTAATGCAAAAAATAGAATAGTTTTTATTATTAGTAATATTTAATGCCATTGTAGAATACAAGTTTGTCTATAGAAAAATCTATGTAAAAGTAAATATTGTATAGTACATTTATATTTTTATTTAGATCATTTTATTGTATTAAGAGAGTATTTTAACAAAATAACTTCGGTTAGTTATTTACAAGAATAAAGAGTTTAACAAATTACCATTAATAATGAAACTATTTTATCTAGATTATATCTATTTAATATAGGATAATAAAAACTACTCACAATAAAAAGAAGTAATTATAATGCAAACAAATAACCATTCCATAAATACTAATACTCAACCGGCTACTGTTACTAATGAACAAGAGCAATCTAACTTAGCAACTGTAAACCCTATAAAAAATAACTGGTATTCAAGCTATTATTCTTTAGAAGATAAAGTTAAATCTACATTTAATTGGTTACGAGAATATAATTTTGGCATTTCTAAATTATTAGCGTATCGTTTAGTAAGTGCTCAGGTAACAAGTATTCCTTGGTTTGGTATTCGTTCTCCTGAAATAGGGCGTAAAATTATAGATCAACTTTGCAATTCGGTGGATCAAAATAGCTATCAGTTTGAAAAAATTACAGTTCCTAATATAGAGGGTAATGAATATTTAACAGCAGTAATTTGTTATCCACCAAACTGGGATAAAACTAATAATTCAGAATGTATTGTTTATAATAATCAAAATGGTACCACAATTTCCCAACATATTGCAGATAATAAACTTGTTACCACAGCAGATGGTGATAGTATTGGGACTCCTAGAGATACGCCAGGAAATTACCAAGCATATAAAAAATGTCCTATTATTCTTTATGATTATAAAGGCACAGGAATTAATCAAGATACTGGATTTTCGCGAATATTACCCACAGCTGATGCTAAAACTATAGCTAATAATGCAGAAGATGTTATAAGGTATGGATTAAGTAAATTTAAAAAAGTACATGTTTTAGGTAGCTCAATGGGAGGATACGCTGCTAATAAAGGTGTCGCCCAACATTTAGAAAATATAAACGACAACTATACAGCTAGTCAAGTTGCTAAGCAAATACATATTATAAACCATGATTCATTTTCAGGAACTTCAGAAACGCTAATACCAGCTTTTCCAAATTTTGCTAAAAGGCTTGGTTGTTTTTTAGGAGCTCATGCTGATTCTATATCACCAATGTTACAACTTATGAAGTATCCTCTCACAATTGACATCCTTTCTCATCAAGATGATAAAACTATACCCCGAGGAGCAAGAATGATTGATGCTATCGATGAAATAAAAATTGTTACCGCATCAGATACGCCTACAGCAGAATATGCTAAAGTAAAAGTTTTTGAAAGCCCAAAGGGTCCTCATTCTTGTCTTTCACAAGATCAGTTAAAACAATTATAGGTATAAGTAATAACTTCTACGGTAGATTATTATTGCTTAAGAATAAATATTAAGTTATGTTTTGAAGCACATAAAATTAATAATCTTTTTCTTTAAATAAATAGAAGACAAGCTTATGAAGTCATTAAATAAAGAAACTTTGACCTTTTGGGGTGTAAAAAGGTCTACTTTATTGTTAAAACAGTTTTGAATTCAAGTGCATTTAAAGCTGTTTTGCATCGAATTTAAATTTTTTATCTGCTATGTGTATATAAATTCTTAATAAATAGTAAATATAACTATTAATATAATATAAAAATATAGGTTAACTTTATGAATAATATGGTTGCATTAGAACCAAATAATTTAATTGAAAATATACCAGAAGAAAATTTTGCTAGAAAAGCATTTAACAGAGTGGTTAATGTAGTAACAACCCCACTAGTGCTATATGTATGTAGTATAACGGTATCTACTATAGGTGCGGGTATGTTAGTGCAAGATTATAGAAATAAATCATCGAATAGCACTATAGATATAACAGGCACGGCTCTTTATATAGGAGGAATGATTCCAGGACTGGTGCTGATGACAGTACGAAATGTAATGATAGAATATTCTCACTTGCAAGAAGATAAAAGAGACACAGTTAAAATTTTACCATATAATCAACTACAACAATTACCTTCCGATTATAAATACAATAAAGACGATGTTTGCCCTATATCTTATGAAAAACTAGAAAAAGGTGATACAGTTTGTTGTGACAAACATCTTTATAGTTATTTATCTTTAAAAGAGAGTTATATCAAATGTTCTAAATTAATTCCTCATAGTTTAAATCCGATAAAATGGAATGAGAATATTTATAAATTACCAGAATATAGCTCTAAATAAAATTTTATTGTAGTTTTTCTTGTTCTTTTTCATCTGCCACGTGTATAAACACCTAAAAACAATATTTAGATATTTTTACGACAACATATCTTCTATTTTATTATTTGCATATCTATTAATAAATTTATTTTCGAAGTTGCATTTTTTGATGTTAATATATTTTAATGCATTTGTCGCTAGTATTCTATTTTGTTGTTTGTAATCTGGATTATATATGTCAAAATCTTTTTGTTCACATAGGTTATTTTCTAAAGCATTGTATTGAGTAATAGAACAATAGTCTTCACCAATAAATTTACATTTATAGTAGTTATATAATTTAAAAATTTTAGCTTCTTCTAGCAACTCTTGAATAAATAATATTTCTTGCTGATTAAAACAATAATAGGGTAATTCTTGTTTTATGGAGATATAATTTGTCAATGAATTGTTGCCAGACATTATCCCATAATTGGCTAACTTAATAAAACAGTTAAAAATATTCTCTGGTAAGATTTTATTAGTAAAAAATATATTTACTATTGTAGTTGATTTAGATAATGTTTTACTTGAGAGAATTAGCTTAAGGCTATCGCTATAATAATAAAAATTTATTTTTTTTGCTTCGATATGATAGATCGAACAATTATCAGTGCATTGTTTTATAATTGCTTGTAATTCATAACTAGTTATTTTATATTCACAAAAAAATATATAGTTAAGGCTATTAGTTAAATATATTGGTAAACGACTTTGAAGCTCTATCAGTGAATTGTGTAAAAATATTAAAATAGGAGTAATATATTTTTCTAAATTCAAATAACCAATAAAAAAGTGGTCATTTATACGAATATCTAAATTAAGACTATCGCATAATAACTTAATAAATAAGTTGTAATTATTATTTAGTGATTGAATTTCTGTAGAAGATAAAGGGATATATCCGAGTTGGTCTTTATATAACCCTAAAGAGTTATATGATACTTTTTTTCTTATTAACTTTATAAATAAGCTAATATCAAAAATTTGCTGATTAACTGTGTCAGTAAAAATAAATATTTTATTGTTTTTTAAATTGTGTTGAACAGCTATAATTTTTAAAAAATTGACAAGTGCTCTTACTTGGTTGGTTTTTATAGGGGTAATAACAACTATAGTCTTGTTACTATTATATGTATTGTTATTTAAGTTTATATTTTTGCTATCATTTATAAAATAATCATTTAAATTTTTTTGTGTATTATTAGGTCTCTTTAACAATAATGGGTACATTACAGTACAATACCCTAGTGTTATTAGTAATTTATTCACTTTACGACCTAAATAAATATCTTCGCTAGTATCATTTATAGTGTTTACTATAATGGCTTTTTTATTATAATTGTTATCTCTATAGTTTTTAAGTAAACTATAATATGTACAGTTTATCATATGCAAAATTCAACTTAATTATTATTTTAATTGCCTGACATAAAGTTATTAGCTTTAAAACTTTAAAAGGGGAAATCACATCTCTCAGTAACAAATATTAT
>CAKMZJ010000131.1 GCA_929200395.1 Candidatus Gorgonimonas eunicellae
GCAACCATTTGTTCTTTCATTGCATTAGCACCTTGCTGAAACTGCATACCTATTGATGTTACTTGTTGTTGGATTTCTGGCACAGCTTTTGTAGCAGCATCACGCATGGCTACAAAAACCTCTAAATGACTTTTTAACTCTTTAATTTGATTATCATTAGATTCTAATATGGTCGCTAAATTTTCCATAGTTTGCGGAATAACACTAGTTTTTTCACTGATTTTTGCTACTGATTTTTCAGTCGCAGAAATTGCCTGTACGCTTTGATCATATTGCTCACTCATAGTAGCTAACTGCTGCATATATTGCTGTTGCCAATCTACTAGTTTTTTTACTGAAGCATCAAGAGCCTTAAAATTATCGCCAAATTGTTCAGTAAGTTGTTCATTAAACTCAATAATAACGTTTTTTAAAGCTTCTATTACTTGTTCTGTAGCAGATTTAGAAAGCACCTTTGCAAAATCATCTAATTTGCCCCATAGGGTAGCAGCAAACTCTTGTGCTTCTTGCTTACGTTGCCTTGTAGCATCATTAAGATCTGCACGTAGCAACTTTAAACCTCCTGTTAAACTGCCTTCTTCTTCTCCAGCTAAACTTGTACATAACTTTTCAAGTAATGTTGTTTGTTGCTCTATATGCCCATAAAAATCTTTAGGGGTATCATCAACTGCTTCTGCTGCTTCACGCTTAGGTGCAAATACCCAAGTATCTATAGATTTAAATATAATAGAAGCAAACATACCAACAAGACTAGTAACAAAAGCAGTTTTTAAACCTTCAAGTAATAATGAAATACTAGTATCTATTTCGGTTGGATTAAATTGCAACAACCCAATAACAATACCAATAAAAGTACCGAGAATACCAAGAGATGTCATGACATTAGGAGCATGTTCAAGGAACCGTGAATGTTTACCTTTAAGTCCTTGATGGCATGCAATCACAAAAACCACTAAAGTTAATGCAATAAAAATATTGGTCCACATAGAAGCTGAAAAACAGGTCAAACCTTTTTCAATGATGCTACCCATAATACTAGTCCCTTAGAATATAAATAGTGAGATTACATAAAATCTCACTTGTTTTATCATTTATGTTGATATTATTAAAAATAAACTTTTAAATTTTGTGTATTTATAAAGTAATAAGCGGGAATTTTAGCATATTAACAAGGAATTGTATATAAATTTTTACTTGAAGATTACAGATACGCACTCTTTGATAATCTAGAACTTTTATTTCTATAAACATTAAATATCTGAACTTAACAAAAAAATTATTGTCCGTTAATTTATTATTACTTTTATCTATATGCACATAATGAAGAATGACAATGATTAATAGAACCCATTTAACAACTACAACAGATTTATCTGCAGAACATATCACAGAAGCTCAAGAAAATACTAATGAATTTATAGATGAACTTATGCATGATGCCAGTATTATTGAGCATACTGATATTACTGATAGAAATATAGATGTTATCAATAATAAAAGTATAGATCTTACTCCAGATGAATTTATTGCCAAACTGAATAGTGGCACTTTACCTAATATAACTATTGTAGTAACGGGAAATGTAATACTGGAAAATAGTAATATTTACAACCTGCCGGGCAAGTTAACAATTACAGGCGATTTAATAATAAACTATTGTAATAATATTACTAATATGCCAGCAAATTTAAATGTTGTGAACTTATATATTGAAAAATGTCAAAGCTTAACAGCGCTAGCAAGTGATATTACCATTCAAAACCATCTATCAATTACAGAATGTCCTATTCAAGAATTGCCTGACAATTTAGAATTGCAATCATTAGAAATAACAGACTCTAACATAGTACTAAAAGATAACATAACAATACATAAAAACTTAACTTTATTTGGTTGCCCTAATGTATCACAGTTACCGAAATTTTCTGATACTACTAAAAACATAACACTAATGTACTGCGGAAATATCTCTCTACCAAGTTTAACAATTAAAAATAACTTAACATTAGAACATTGTGATATACGTACAATACCAGAGCAGATGGCTATTGGAGAAAACTTTTTTATTACCTCTTGCCCATATATAACTTCTCTTCCAAGTAAAATATTAATTTCTGGTGATTTAAAAATAGTCAGATGCGGTGCACTAATATCTTTACCTGAATGCTGGTTTGCTAATATACCTCAAAGCCTGCCATTTATTGATAAAAAAAAGCATTCGATAACATTAATAAATAGTAGCATACCCGAAATAGCAATAAAGAAATATTACTTCCAATGCCTTCCTAAAAATATTCATGTTATACAAGAGCAAGATTTCAGCATGCCTATTCTTACAACAAATAAAAAACTTGAAAATTTAATAGCTTTTTGGCTACAAATTATAGCTAAAAAAAATAATATAAATATAACAAATATTACTGTAGCAGAAATTAAAGATTTAATACTCTTTTTACAAAAACTAATTCACACTAGAGATTTTTTAAACAAATTAACGAGAAAACAATTAGCTACTGAAGTCGTAAATATTTTACAAATTATTAACCAAAATGATGAAATCAAAGAAGATATATTAGCAGTTATTAATGCCGCTGTTACTAGCTGTGAAGATAGAGTTTTATTAAGTCTAGCTGATATTATCTTTTTGCCATTACTAAAACAAGCTGAAAACCAATCTATTGTTGATGCAACAGGAACAGCTCTTAAAAAATTAGCTAAACAAAAATTATACGCAGATGAAATTACTAAATATGCTGTAGCCTATGCAAAAGAAGAAATCCACAGAAGAAATAGAGCCCGTGGAAGAATAGAGCCTATAGAAGAAATAGAGTTTATTTTAGATTTTAAAATAAAATTAGGAAATAAATTTGATTTGCATTTTACTAACAGATCAATGAATTATGCTGGAGTTTCTCATCTTCAAACCAGCGATGCAGATACTGCATATGAAATAATTAATGCCAAGGTTACAGAAGATTATTTTAATAATTATTTACAAAACTGGGAGCCATGGAAAAAACATCAGCGTAGATGGCTATTACAAGAATATAGCAACCTAAAAATAAAGCCTGATCACGAAGTTAACATAGATGAAGACTCTCGCTGCATAATTACCAGCGCAAGCAAAAACGAAATAACCGACCCAATTATTTACAATAATACAATATATAGCTATGAAGCTTTTTGTGAATGGTATATAAACAAAGGAACCAACCCGCTAAATCCTAACGAGCTAATAGATATAAACAATATTTTTGCCCTTAAGTGACTTCCTCCACGACTTAAAGGACGTGGATTACTAGATCATACAAGTATGCTAGGTGGTTTCTAGGCTAGTTCTCTAACGAGACCTACATTTCCAAAGACTATCCCCGTCAGCCTAACGGTTAGCTCTGAAACCAAGTGTGGTCGATAGACGAAGCCATCTGTCTGAGCAGTAAATAGCAATTATGCTATGTGTTGTGTTCTACAGATATTTGAGAGAAAATCAAATATCTAAAAGAACGGGTTTTACGGCACTCTTTGATAAGAATTATTATAGACATGAATTCAACATACATAAAAACAAATAAAACAACACCAACAACAGAACAAAATATAACTAGCAGTATGATCGTTACTGAAAACTATTGTAGCAACGATCAACAAAAAACAAATATAATTTATAAATATATAGAAAAATATAGAATTAGCTTATTTGATAACGAGATACCTAATAAACTATACGAGGAATTATACAGCACTTTATTATATAAAGAAGATGGGAGTAATGCAATTAAAGACATATTAATGCAACAGCCTACAATATTAACCAAACTTCTTTGCAATAATATTTATGATGGTACAATCAAAAATATCATAACAGAAAGTACAATTAATAATATAGATGCCTTTTTATCTTGCATATATAAACAAGATAAAATATATTTAATCTCGCAATCTTTAATAGAGAAGTTGTTTATTTATGCCTGCAAACATCCCGATAAAATTTTTTCATCTGCAATTATAAATTTATATCAATCTCAAGCATATTTCTTTGAACCATCTTATATAAAAACAATTCATGATTTATTTTTAAATAAAGAAATAACAACAGCTATAAATACTGGTGTATCTATAGAAGATAAAATAAATAGCCATAATTTATTCAAAGCAAGATACCATGTAAACTCAAAAAACAATATATTTAAATCTATAGATTATTTAGATGTAGATACGCTATCTTTAAAATCAAAAACTGAAGATATATTTAGCTCTACAACAAACTTCATAAAAAATTTAAAAAGTGTTGCTATTTATTTAAATAGCGAATACTACCCCGCAGACAAAAAAAAATTCCATACTTTTGGAGATGAAAATGCCTGTTTAAATATGCTAAATCAACTTATATCTTTAGGGATAAAACAAGTAACAATATATGTTTCTCCGCCCAATAATTCAACTATAGATGAACGCAAAAAATCTTATACAATGTATAAACAATACCAATACCAAAAAACAAAAAAATATATCGTTCGCAAATTATCTTTTTTATTAAACGGCATCGACTCCCAGTTGAAGTTGCCACAAACTATAATAAAAGATGGGTGTACGGTGAACATCAGGTTTATCGATGAGATAAGTTCTAATAATGATACTATTCAAGAAAAAACAAGAAATTTTATAGAATCAACTATAGGCATAAAATACCTAAGCAAACACGAAGAACTTAGAGCAACCACAGTTAAAGAAAATTTAGTTTTTGTGTTTTATCAAAACAATTTTAAGAATAATAATCAAAATTTAAGCAATGTAATTACTATATATCCTTTTTCATGGAGAATGCATCTTGAAAATATTATTTTTGCAAAAACCGACACAAAACCACAATGCAAAATTGAATGCAAAAACCCAAGTTACTCAATTTTAAGAGAGCAACAAGCTACTCTTCCCATTAAATATACAGGAAAAAACGCATATAAAAATTGGTTGTTTGATTTATTAGCAACAGCTAAATCGAAATATGCGGCTGAAACATTATCAACTATAATAACTTTGATTGCAGAAAAAATTAAAAACAAAAAAATACATCATGGCACTATTTATGGTTTACATCATCCTTATATTAAACAAAACGCAAAAACTATTTTATCTACGTGGATAAATGCATCAACTGAATTATCTATACAACGTCAACAAGCTATAGTTTTATCAGTAATATCAAACACATTAATAGTAAACAAGCAACAATTCAATAATGAAAATACGATAATAATTGATCTATCAAAATGCGAAGATGAAAATAATTATTTCAATCAAATTAACTCTTGTTTATCTGATAATAAAGTTATTGTGCTATTTTTTCCTTCTTTACCTAAGACAGTATTTCATTATTTAATCGATAGTACTACTATGCCCATATTGGTAGAAGGAGCAAATATAACTAGTTATGCTTTGCAAACAGGTAAATCTTATTTATCAGTATTACCTACAGGAGCTACAGCAATACCAACCAAAATGGGTGACCCTTTGATAGCATTTTTACAAAAAGTGTTATCTTATAAATTAGCTTATAGTAAAGATTTTTTGGATCATTTTAAAGTATTATTTAATCATGTTACTAATTATAATTACCAGCAAGCAATTGATTATATATATAAATTAAAGCCATTCTACGATCTAGAGAATAATGAGATGTTAATTGATTTTTTTTGTAAACAAAACTCAGACAAATCAACAGAAACCAAAGAAATTACATTAATGTTTTTGTTAAAGAAGGGGCAAGGGGGCATGTTATCTGATAATACTCGTAAATATTTATTACAAGCTCTTGATCCTAGTTTTAATTCTATCTCAAGTTATATTAAAAACAGCCTAGATAAAAACAGTAAAGAAAGATTTCACTCTCAACTAATGCAACATCATGTTAATTTAGCTATAAATGATAAACTAGTTATAGCACTGAATAAGTTTATTAGCGAATTTAAAAATAGACAAGAGGCAGAAATTTAATTTTTTTATTAAGCCACTTTACAACACAATTAGCAATCCAGTATGCAATCTTAGATACACATGGCAACTGGAAATGCTATATTTTTTGATAAATACCAACTCATG
>CAKMZJ010000132.1 GCA_929200395.1 Candidatus Gorgonimonas eunicellae
GCCTTCTCCAGTAGCAGAAAGGTCGTAACCATAAGAGTTAGCACTAGCAATTTTAGAAGTGCAATCTTTAAAAGTTAATAAGTTTCTTTGAGTTACACCGTAGCCAGCTTTTAATTCTATATCGTTATATACATAGTGGCTTTTTAGGTATACTTGTTGTAGCTTAGCAAAAGTTTCGCCGCCGTCTTTTCCAGCAGGGGTGCCTTTAATAGTTGTAGGAGCATGTACTGCGTCTAATCCTTTTTTAACATATAAAGGATTTACAAAAGTAGCACCGAACTCAGCACCTAAGATATCGTTAAGATAGCCAGTATCGAAATTAAAGCCAGCACCATGTGAGAAATCATTTTTCTCAGCATGTGGCAAAGTTTTATTATCGGTAGTTTTTCTTTTATCTTTTTCATTACGGTACTGTGCCATGTAATGAAAACTTAATTTTGAATCTACAGCAAGAACACCGCTATCTTGAGCATTTTTATTGTCATGAGCTTCGGCGAAACATAATGAGCTTCCTAGCAACAAACCACATACTGTAGCTGATAAAGCCATTGTAATCTTATTTAACTTCATTAAAACCTCTTTCATTATAATTTGCAGGGTTAATAGTTTTGTTTATAATTTAAAGACACTAAGAATATTACTTCCGCTAAAAACTAGCCTTTTATTCTAAGTAATCATTTGTATTATTACGCGAATAGTATAGCATCCGCAAAACAATATGCAATAAAACCTTCTGCAGGAAAATTAATATACAAAACACATCTGGTATCAAAATTTCTGAAAAGACTTTAGTAGCATGTTATACAAAAATAAAAAAATACGCAAATATATATTAGCAACGAAAATCGTTACTTAATATATTTTTTTCACTTTAAGACAGAATGTTTATTTTAATAAAAACACTACATTTTAAGTATTTTAATAAATAGCACAATAAAATCTTAAGGTTTAACGCATATATACCATATTTCTTTATTCTAGAGTTACATTAAATCTACTTTAACATCTAAAGAACCATACGAAAAACACCTACTATTGTATGCACAACTACATGATATATTATTTTTTTTAAAGCTTACAACATTATTTTATAGGTTGCAAGTACTTATTGACTTATAACTTTTATAAAAATTCCATTTTTTATTTAATATTTATAAATACTGTTAAAATATTAGTATTTCTGATAAAAAGTACTATTTATAGTATCTTATAATACTACCATATACGCCTTATGTTGTATATTCTTAGCTTTGTTAAACTATTTATGCAACCAAAAATAACAAAATATTTTAATATGTATTCTTTATTGTACATCTTCTAAAGCAGAAATACGATCCTCTATTGGAGGATGACTTCTAAATAAAGACATAAATCCATCTTTATTGCTACTTCTAATTCCAAAAGCAACCATGGTTTCTGGCATTTTTGCAGGTGCTTCATACTCAGCTTGTAACCTTTTAAGTGCGTTAATCATATTTGTTTTACCTGCTAGATTAGCTCCTGCAGTATCTGCTCTAAATTCGCGATATCTAGAAAACCACATAACTATGGCACTAGCAAGAAAACCTAGTATAATTTCAGCAACAAAAGTAGTTATATAAAAGGCTATGCCTGTACTAGAACTTTCTTCATCTTTGCGTAAAAAACTGTCGACAGCATAGCCGATAATTCTGGCAAAAAACATTACAAAAGTATTTACTACCCCTTGAATTAAACTAAGAGTAACCATGTCGCCATTAGCTATATGGCCAATTTCATGTCCTAAAACTGCTTCTGCTTCAGCTTTAGAAAATTTATTAAGCAGTCCGCTACTAACCGCAACTAAAGCAGCATTTTTATTCCAGCCTGTTGCAAATGCATTGGAATCAGCTGACTCAAAAATACCTACTTCAGGAGTAGCTATGCCGGCTTTAGTTGCTAATTTAGATACAGTAACCATTAACCAATGTTCTTGTTCATTCCTAGGAGAAGTTATTATATTAGTTCCTGTGCTTATTTTAGCTATATATTTCGATAGCAATAGCGAAACAAAAGAACCTGCAAAACCAAAGACTAAACAAAAAGCTAAAAGGTTCCCTAAATCAAGACCAGATGAAGTTAAATAATTACCCACTCCTAGTATATTTAAAGTTAGGCTTGCTAATAAAATAACCGCAAAATTTGTAGCTAAAAATAATAATATGCGTTTCATGTGTTTTCCTTGTATTAATATAATTACATAGTATTAGGAAAGTTATCATTCTCATATTGTACAACATTTTATTTTATTAAGACAACTTCTTCTGCTGATGTTGGGTGAATAGCAATGGTTTCATTAAAATCTGTTCTTGTTGCCCCTAACTTTATTGCAACTGCAAAGCCTTGTAGCATTTCATCAGCGGCAACTCCAATTATATGTAACCCGATAATTTTATCTGTTGTTGCTAATGTAATCATTTTTATTGTAGTCATTGCATTAATATTAGCAACTGATAGATACATAGGCTTAAATTTACTAGTGTATATTTTAATATTTTCTTTGCCAAATGTATTAATGGCTTGTTGTTCAGTCATACCAATTGTACCTACAGGAGGGTGACTAAAGATCACTGATGCGATATTTTTATAAGAGATACAAGACTGTTTTTGGCTGTTAAAAATTCTATCTGCAAGTTTTCTGCCAGCAGCTATAGCAACTGGAGTTAATTGTATGTTACCAGTGTTATCTCCTATTGCATAAATATTTGCTTGGCTCGTATTTTGATGATTATCTACTGCTATATATCCTTGAGTATCGGTATTAACAGCTGCACCTTCTAACTTTAATGGCTCAACAGCAGGCGCACGACCAATTGCCCATAATACGGTATCAGCCTGTATTGAGCTATTATTATTTAAATGTATATTAAGGCTATTGTTAGCATTATCAATTTTCGTTACCAAAGTATTAAACAGTATTTTGACACCTTGTTGTTGTAATAATTCTGCTAAAGATGATGATATGCTGTTATCAAAACTAGTCAAAATATTGTTTTTTCTGGCTATTATAGTAGTATCAGTACCTATAGAGTTAAGAAAACTAGCAATTTCTACAGCAATATAGCCTGAGCCAATAATTACTATCTTTTTAGGTTGTTGCTGCAAACTAAAAAAATCATTTGAAGTTATGCCGTAATTAGCTCCTGGAATATCTGGCACCTTAGGATAACCGCCAGTTGCAATACATATATGTTCAGCATGATATTTTTTACCAGCAGCTATTACAGTATTGCTATCGAGAAAATAAGCTTCTGCTGTTATTAGCGTTATATTGTTTTTTTGAAAAACATTGGTATAAGCTTTGTGAATTCTAGAGATATAATCATTAGTACTGTTAATTAATTGCTTCCAATTAAAGTTATTTGCATCTAATGGTTGATTTATATTAAAACCATAGTTATTAGCTAGCTCTAAAGCTTCTGCAATTTGACTCGCATGCCACATGATTTTTTTAGGTACACAACCCACATTAACACAAGTGCCACCTATTATGTTTTTTTCAATTAAAGCAACTTTTTTGCCATAACTTGCGGCTCTATTAGCAGTAGCTATACCGCCACTACCAGCTCCTATTACTATGTAATCAAAGTAATTTTCTTTGCTCATAAATATCTCTTTTTAAGTTTAATTGATTTTTCAGAGTTTAACATAATTTGTTACTAAGGTAAGTACTTGCCTAAAATACTAAAATAAATTAGACTTAACCCTTGATAAAAACAAGCAGTCCAAATTATTATTAAAACTACCAAAAGTTTATCAGCATCTAAAGGAAGACTATGAGCTTAAAGGTTATAGACAAAACTAATAACTTTCCTATAAAAACAGAAACTGCCGTACACAGCGGTAAAGTACGCTCAGTATATTGGTTAACCAAACAAGACAGCAAGCGACTAATTGAACAATATAACTATAATGTATCTCTTAATTCTGAATTAGGAGTTATGATTATATCCGATAAAATTAGTGCATTTGATTGTGTATGGCAAGGTGAAAATAATTTACGTGGCATACCAGGAAAAGGCGCAGTACTTAATGCGATATCAAGTTATTGGTTCAAGCAATTTGCAGCTAATGATTTTGCGAGTAATCATATTGTCGATACTCCGCATCCTTTAGTATGGATAGTACAAAAAGTACAACCGCTAAAAATAGAAGCTATAGCTAGGCAATATATTACCGGGTCTATGTGGCGAAACTATCGACAAGGAGAAAGGCTAATATCTGGAATTCAGTTGCCAAATAATTTGCAAAAAAATCAAAAGTTAAATAAGCTATTAATAACACCAACTACTAAAGGTATTATTAACGACATTAGTGGTGTGAGCGCAACTGAAGATGCCAATATATCACGGAAAGTAATCGAAGATAATTATCAAAAATTTAATTTTTCTTGCATAGAAGATATAACAACATATGAACACTTATTAACATTAGGTTTTGATTTTATCAGCAATAAACTAGCAGATATAGGACAAACTTTTGTTGATACTAAATTCGAATTTGGATACGCCAACGATGCCAACAACAATAGCCGTTTAATTTATATAGACGAAATTGGCACTCCTGATTCATCTAGAATGTGGAATACTTATGAATATAATAATGGCAACATAATAGAACAATCAAAAGAATTCTTCCGCCAAAAACTTTTAAACTTAGTTGCAGATGCAGATATTCTATTAAATGCAAACAAAATGCAACAGCGTGTTAAATTAGCGCAAGATACTTTAATTCCAGAAGCAATATTTTTAGAAGTATCGGAGCAATACCTTAATATAGCCAAACAAATAACCGGAGAAAACATAACTATACCTGAAGCACCTGAAGAAGAAATCACAGCTATATTAAACGACTATCAGTTACTAAACCATACGTAAGCGAGCCAAGCAAGTGATTACAAATTATTAATTAAGGTAGTATTTTTACAGAGCTTACGACTAATTAAAAAACAGGTATTATGATGCTAGAAACTCATTGGTTAGCAGTAATCACTGGTGGTGCCCTAGGTGCAATATTACGTGCTAAAATTTATGAACTCTTCACATTAACAAAAAATGTACATTTATATCCGCTCCCTACCCTTTTTGTTAATTTAATAGGCTCATTAATTATTGGTATTAGTTGGCATTTACTGATAGAAAAATCTTTATTATCATCTTCTTGGAAGATTTTTATTATGACTGGTTTTACAGGGGCATTTACAACTTTTTCTACCTTTTCGTTAGATATTTTTCGGTTGTTACAAAATAAAAACTTTCTGCTAGCCATCAGTTATATAACAATAAATGTAATATTTTGTTTGCTAGCAACAACACTAGGATACTATAGTAGTCGATGGTTATTTAAATAACAACGTAATCATTAATTATTTGTAATGAGATAGAGCAAGTATTATACAAGTTACCCACACAAAATTAAAAGGCATATTAACAACTCAAGTTACAACTTTAAAATAATTCATTAAAAACACAAACTAAAGTGAACTACTTAAAAATAAAAATATCTATATAAAATGAAGTTTAAAATGCTAGTTTCGTGTTTCATAATATGCTATGTATAATAGCATTTTAAGGTTTACGTTTTACAATAATGAAAAAACAATGTTGTGACCTATTAAGGATATAAAGTAATTACTTATAAAAAAGCATATTACTTAGAATTAATAGTATCAATATATTTTATAGTTTTCTCAAGTACATAACTTGAAATAATAACAATTAAATAAGAATAATATTATATGAATAATACATTAAACACTACAGTAGTTACAACACAGTCTAGTATTAGTTGCGACAATAATCATGACCTATCAAATACTGGTTGTATGCTCGGCGTTATATCTACCGCATTTTGTATGCTTAGATCAACAGAGCCAAAATTACTAATAATCCATTTAATTGTGAATTCTTTATGTGGATGCACCACTGGAGCTCTAGCAAATAAACTCCTTGATAGTAGAATCATAATAACAAAAGAAATAAAAGAAACAAAAACTGTACCT
>CAKMZJ010000133.1 GCA_929200395.1 Candidatus Gorgonimonas eunicellae
GCGACTATGAAGTATATTAGCAAGAAACCGTATACAGAAACAAGTACAATATTTGAACAATTACTAGTAAAATGTTATGCCTTATATCCCGTACCTAAAGGAACGGGTTTTACGGCACTCTTTGATAAAAATAACAATATATTTATTTATAATATAAAATATAAATTATTGCCTTTTAATAATGGAGTAGCAATATGGCAGAGTTTAATAGCGTTGGCCATAATAGAGGTTATAAGAAAACAACAGGTAGAAATTTAAAGGAATCTAATAAGGCCACATCAAGCACAGCTCCTGGAGTTAAATTTAATTTTTCTGGCGCTACGGTTAGAGTAGCGTTAAAAACAATTAGATTTTTAAGTGGTTTAATGAGCAAAGCTTTTGGAAAAGGAAAATCTTTATATGACTTTAAGGTAGATAAAGTAGAAAACTCCAAAGTGCAAACACATGTAAAAACACCAGAGCTAGCACAACTACGATCAGAAGCAAAAGCAAAAGTACTGGAGCAAATACAAACAGGAAAAAAAGCACGAACAAAACCAAAAACAAAAAAACAAGCACTACAAGATAAAGAAGACAAAATACAAGAACACAAAGCACAAAAAGAACTAGCAAAAGCACTAGCAAAAACAAAGAAAAATTTCAAACTAAAAAAAAGCGATGTAAAATACCGATTGGAACAGATAGGCTATAGTGGCAAGGATTTAAATCTTCAAGTAAAGAACATAATGAGCTTACCAGAAGAATATCAAATGGCAACTTTAGACGATATTGCTAATAGCGAAGAATATTATTTAGGGTATTCTAATAAGACAGAGATTATTAAAGATGAGGAATATGTTTCTGAAGCTCTGACTGAAATCGGCTTCAGTGATAGAGAAGTGGAAGATTTTTTTTGGGATTCTAGAAAAAATTCTAAACCTTTTGATTTTCGTAACACACTTTATAAAATGCTTGCAGATAAAGTCAGGGTGCATAAAAAACAGCTTGAACTAGATCGTAGCTCGTCACCTAATACTTCTGTTGATAACAATGCTGTACATATGGATATTAAACAGGGGCATGTTTACTATAACAAGTCTGGCAAAAGTGAAAAACTTTCTAGCTTGCAAAAAAAATATCAACCCCAAGAAAGCTCTGAAACAGTTAAAAACCAAAAATCAGAAATAGTTAAAAACCAAAAATCAGAAACATCTCAAAAAAAATCTGAGCTAGATCATAGCTCGCCATCTAAGACTTCTATTGATAACAATGACGTACATATGGATATTAAACAGGGGCGTGTTTATTATAATAAGTCTGGAACAAGTGAAAAAATTTCTAACCTACAAGAAAAATATCAACCCCAACAAAGCTCCAAAAAAACTAAAAACCAAACATCAAAAACATCTCAAAAAAAATCTAAACCCGTGGATACAACACAACATAGCACTCCTGCTAATAATGACGGCATATCTATGGATATTAAACGGGGCGTTGTCGGTTACAAAAAATAAAGCCACAATTTGTGGCTACTAGCTAACAGAACCAAAAACTATGCATTTTTTATAACTTAACTTTTATTTTTATTGGGTAATAATTGATTATCTATATCTGGATCGGTCCAATTTAAATTAAAATTATCAGTTATTGACTCCATAAATTGTGTGTATTCCTCATTAGACTTAGTTAATAAATAAGTAAGCATGGTATACAATCTATCTGAAGTTTGTTTTTGAATTGCATCAAATTCTTGTTGTGGTACTTCCTTATTTTCACATAACTGCTTAAACTTACTTTGTTCAATACATATAGATGTCATAATACATGCTATTTTTTTTATGCTAGTTTCTTCCATAATTTATCCTCCTTTATTCTACATAACTACTGTATCAATGTGCTTATTATCTGAGATCGCATCTCTTGTAACTTATCGGTCGCTATCTTTTTTGCACTACTCCAGTTATCGGGAATTATTTTATTAATATTCTTCAATAGCTTTTCGGTTTCATCATTCGCTTTGGCTTGTTTTTGCAACCAATTCAACCAACGCAAGTCTAAGGTAGCTTCATGTATATCTAATAATCTTCGATGGATATTTCTATATTCTCCATTAGATAATTCAGGAGGATACAAATACATCAAATCGCCTTCTCTACCATCAGTAGGATCAAAAGGATCAGCAGTTGGCATTTGTGCATGCCATTGTAAATATCCAGAAAGCTGCTGCTTCCATAAATAAAACCCAGCTGCTATACGAGGATTTTCCATATTATACAGCCAAACTTCTGTTTGCTTAGTTAACTTCGAGATCCTCTTTTTATTTAATTGCAATCCATGGTTAATTAATAACAGGTCGACCTTAGTTAAAAGTTTATTTTGTTTGCTATTGTTAGCATGGCCTGCTGTTTTGATTTCAATTGGTAACTGAGATAACCAATTTATATTATTGGTAATTTGTTGTATTTTAGTTGTATGCGGCTCATCAAAAACCGACCAATACACCTTACTAAATAATTCTTCTCCTAAAATTTCATGTAAACTCAACAAATACGAAGCAGCTTCTTGTTCATTAGCAGTTGTTAATAACCGTTTTAAAGGAGCATACGCCAAAATAATATCATTAAATCCATGATCCACTTGTTGCTGAACCATATTTTTAAAATCTAAAATATTAAGCTTACTATTTGGAGTAGGCAAGGCAGGAGCTACAGTGGTAAATCCAAGCTGTGCTAAAAAAGATAAATCATTTACAAATAAATCTTGAACTTGTTGCTGCATATTAAACCAATGGTAATACGGAGGTGGTTCTAAATATAGGCCTACTGACTGTGATAATTTAGGAAGTTTAAAGTTTAATACTCGAATTGAAAAATCTTTACTATATAGTTTAGATCCGGCAACTAATTGTAAATTAGCATTATATAATCCATGTTGAGCATCAGCAGGAATATAAACTTGCGTATATAATTTGCGCGGCACTTTTTTTGAAAGTCGCATAGTTGCAATATCTGTACGTAAATAACTATCACTAGCTACTAAGACACTGGCATTTGGATATGGTCTTTCATAGCGCCAATGTGCGTATCTTACAACAGGGGTTAAGGTATTACCATTAGCATCTTGTGGAGCTGCAACATGTACGAATGGATTATCATCATCGATACCATCTATTTCAAAACAAAGATTTAACACCGTATCTTTAGCTGCAATATAGCTACCATCTATTTTAGTTATTTTGCTGGTATCAGTTATACTTGCTTGCGATTGCTGAGTATAATTCACTGCTTTAACTGGCCATTTAGCTAAAAACTTTTGTCGACATAAATCTTCGGTCTGTTCTGCAAAGTTAGAATCTACTGGCTCTAGAACTAAAGCTGATACAAATTTTGCTTCAGCAACTCCTAAGAGTTTGATATCTAGCTGATTGTTATCTATTTCAATTATTTTAGTTATCATACCGTTACGACGCTTACCTATTACATCCCATAAATCGCCATCGATAATCGCTTCTTTGTGGCCACCGGCAAAGTATATTTGTTTTACCCATTGTTGCCAGTCAAAAACTTGATTGATAAAAACATTATTATTAACAACAATCTTTCGGCTTAAAAAATGAGCTAAATACTCCCACTCTCCTTGATCAGCTAACCATATGCTTAACTTCCATGTGCCGTTTTTCCAAGGAGTTTTAATTGAATCGATGCCATCGATTCCGTCTTTAATTAACGCATCACCAGAAACTCTAACCTTGGTACGCAACTTGCCAGCTAAATAATTACTAGCTGTTGTTACTTTATTAAATCCTGGAAAAATAGCACTATCAGCTTCGCCAAAATCTAATGCTAAAACATTATCTGGAGCAACTGGAGATGCTTCAATAGTTAATTTATTTATTGTTATGTTTTTATCTGAGCTATCAAAGATTATTAATTTAGTAAAAGGCAGGGTAAGTTTATCTTTTGCCGAGGTTAGCAAGCCGTTTAATGGCAAGTCAAATACAAATTTTCCTGGAAGCACGGTAAGCTCTTTATTGTAACGACTATAATAATTTTTAGATTGCTTGTTATCTATTCTAATAATAACAATTGCTGCTGAAGCGGAATTATTAACACCCTCTATATGTAACTGATTGCCCTCTTTAATAGCGATGCTTGTTAAAGATTGATCAATAGGTAGTTCTGTATTTGCTGATAGCAACAAACTCTCTGAGCAGGCGATACAGCTATAAAACAATAACAATAACTGTATACAGATGCTAAAATATTTTTTATTTAGATGCATTGATATTCTCTTATTTTAACTTTGGGAATTATCCATTTCTAGAGTATTTTTCTGCTTGTTATTAAAAATATTTTTGCTTTGTTGTTTGCGCATCCGCAAAGCTATTTGTATTAAATATAAACAGAGAAAGTCCATTTTTTATGCTCATTATTGAAAGTTATTCTATGAATTTACAGGAATTAACAAATAGTATGTATCGTATTTTTATGCTAATATTTGATTTTTAAATTTAGTTAAGAAAAAATTTGATTGTTGAACTTCTCTGTGTATCTACGTACCTTTTAATAAAGTTTAAAAGATAGCTGTTTAGTAGATATTTTAAGTTTTTTCATTGTAGAGACTATACTTTCAGCTACAGGATTAATAACATTCATACAGACAGAATTACCAAATTGTTTGTAGATTTGCACTTTAGAGACGGCGTCAACAATATAATTTTCAGGAAACCCTTGTAGCCTCGCACATTCTCTAGGGGTTAATTTTCTAGGATTTTTTCCATATTCACTTTGGTCAATCAATATTTCCGACCCATCTTTGTAATATCTAGCACTTAATGTATTGGTATATTTGCTGTCTTTGTTAACAAGAGTATAACCAAAACCATTACCTTTTTTCTTATGCATCATTTTTCTTTTTTTATGTCCCAACCATAATTTATCAGAAATGGTAAATTTATCATTTTCTTCTTCTAAATTAGATATATCATCTAGAATATCGCCAACACATGTTGGAGTCATTGGAGGTATTGGCCAATTAAATATTTCATCAAATTTTATGTTTTCACCAAAATAATTACGATCGAAGCCAACTATATATATACGCTCTCTATTTTGAGGCGATCCAAAATCAGCCGCTCTTAAAACTTTAAAACCAACACAATAGTTTAGCTTTTGATCTATAGATTTATTTATCTTATTGTTATCGGGTATATTTTTATCGTTTAACTGATCAAATTTACCTTCGAGTATAGATAATATAGTTTTAAATGTATTTCCTTTATTATGCCCTCGTAGCTGCTTTACATTTTCTAATAAAAAAACTTTTGGTTTTTTTTCAAAAAGTATCCTCTGTATTTCAAAAAACATTGTTCCACGAGTATCATTGAAACCTTTCTTTAATCCAGCTTGTGAAAAAGCTTGGCACGGAAACCCAGCTAATAATACATCGTGCTCTGGTATGTCTGTGCTTAATATTTTAGTAATATCTCCACTTGGCACTTCTCCAAAATTTGCAGCATATGTTTTTTGAGCAAACTTATCCCATTCAGATGAAAATACACACTTACCACCAAACTGTTGAAATGGTAAACGCAAACCTCCAATTCCTGCAAATAAATCTATGAAAGTGAAATGTGTTTTTTTCGATGATTTACAATCTACATAAGGTATATGATTATAATTTACATCTAAAGGTACTTTAATTTGTTGCATTTATGACAATCTCCTCTTTATCAAAACTCAATTTTCACTAAAGATAATAATTTAAATTTGGCTAAATTTATCATTGGATTATAGTTTAGTCAAAAATTATTCTTAATAAAATTAAAAGCATCAACTTTAACTAAATACTTTTACCAAAATAGTCTTTTTCAGCAAAAAAAATGTTATCATATCTAACTATTTAACTGTGCTATGAGGAAGTATAAAATGGAAGGAAATAAACAGAAAATTATAGAATTGTTTAATAATAATGTAAAAGGAAGAAAACCTAATATTCTTGATTATG
>CAKMZJ010000134.1 GCA_929200395.1 Candidatus Gorgonimonas eunicellae
CAATTCGCTGTGAATTAGGAAGCCCCTTCCTTTAGGGAGGGGAGCATGTCACATACAGATTTCGATAGTGAGATATTTGCTTAAGAAACGATCTATAAAAATTAAATATATTTTTATATTATTTTTTGCTTTGCAACAAATTTAACATGCAACACAACTAGCTTCTCCACCATATACGTAAGAAATATCAAATAAACCCAAAGAACCACAACCACTACAGCTAGGAATACTCAATCGTTGTATATATTTTATAATAGAAAAACCATTACAGATTTTTTTCTCTGAATTAATAATAATATTTATACTACTATGTAGCTCTCTATCACTAGCACTGAATAACCTATAATCTAGCTCTTGTGTTCCTATGAATTTACAATTTAATATCTTATTCTTTTTACCTATATTATAATAGTGAATGTCGTTCACATTCCCTGAATCAGGTATTATTTTGATTGTTGTTTTATCGCGTAGATGATATATCTCTACTGTATTATGCGTCTTAGGAACATAAATTTTAGGTAATTGTTCTCTATTTATTTGCCTCGCTGGGCAGGTGCCTTTTTCTTTTTTGCAACTGTAGCTTTCATCTATCCAATACTCACGATTTTTTAAGGTGTCGCTCATATACCAATTATATTTATACATTAATTTTTCTCAATATCTCAAGCTATGCGGTTAATAAAATCAAGTGTATTTATGTTTTTTAATAGTGTAATAATTAAACAAATGTACTCCTTGAATAAATAAATTATTAGTTATTATATTTTGTTTAGATTTAAAATATTATTTTTAGTTCATTTTAATTTTAAATAAAATGTTATAGTTAAAAAAACAGTGGCTTTTTTATCTGCCGCGTTACCCTGTTTAATAAGCCAAAAATAGCTTGCTGAAAGAGGTATATGAAAGTAGATAGTTGTATCTACTGTCTTTGTTACAAGTTAGAATAATTTATATCTTACTTATTTATTATTATTGTTATTTAGCAAGTTGCGACTACAATCATTAAAGTATGTAGAGTAGTATTTAAATTATATCTAACTGTAACAAAGAAATATAAGTATAGTTATAAACAAACAAATAAACCTGTACAAAAACACAATAACAGCAATATATTCTAACAAACTAACAGTTTTATAATCTAAGAGATTATTTGGTGTCACGCTGTTGATTATACAAGTTGCACATCGATCCCTATATTATTAGCATCAGTAATGAAATTAGGGTATGAAGTGCTAATTGATTGGCAATTTGTAACGGTAACTGGAGTATCGGCTACTAGCCCAGCGATAATAAAAGCCATAGCTATTCTATGGTCGTGATAACTTTCTATTGCGATATTATTATAATTAAATTTATTATTGCTCCCTATGCCTTTTACCGTAATGCCATCATCATGCTCAATTACTGTAACCCCAAGCTGTTTTAACCCTACAGCTATAGCTGCTATGCGATCAGTCTCTTTATATCTTAACTCTTTAGCTCCGTGTAACCTAGTAACGCCGCTAGCGCATGCCGCTGCAATAAGTAATATTGGCCATTCATCTATCGCTGAAGCTACGTACTTGCTAGCTATATTAATACCTTGTAATTGCGAGCTACGCACTATAATATCAGCAACAGGTTCACCACTTAGTTCGCGCTTATTAATGCAAGTTATATTTGCACCCATTTGCAATAATATGGTTAATGCGCCAATTCTTCCGGTATTGATACCAACATTAGTTAAAATTATTTCTGAGTTCTTTGTTATTAAAGCTGCAACCATAAAAAAACATACAGATGAAAAATCTACTGGGATATTAATATCAGTTGCCGTTAATTGTTGTTCATGTAAAACAATAGAATTATTATGACTTTGCAATTTGCAGCCAAATTGAGTTAACATTCTTTGAGTATGATCTCTAATTGTAGATGGCGTAGTTACCTGAGTATCACCTTTAGCATAAAGAGCTGCTAGTAATATGCTAGATTGCAACTGTGCTGAAGCAATATTCATTTTATAATTAATTGCTTGAAGATTCTTACTGCCAATAATAGTTAGTGGTGGTTTATTATTATTAGCAATAATTTTAGCCCCCATTTGTTCTAAAGGTGTAATTATTCTGCTCATAGGGCGGTTGCGTAATGAGCTATCACCAGTTAATTCAGATGAAAAATCTTGTCCACTTAACAATCCAGTGAGTAATCTCATACAAGTACCAGAATTGCCACAATCTATTGTATCTTTTGGCGATTGCAAACCAGTTTTGCCAACACCATAAACAACCAAGTCGTTGTTATTTTTCTCTATGGTTACTTTTAAAGCACGCATTGCATTAATGCAAGAATTAACATCATCTGAATTTAAAATGTTATTAATATAGCTAGTGCCGTTGGCAATGCTTGCCATAATTACTGCCCGTTGAGAAATAGATTTATCTCTTGGGCCTGAAAGTTCGGCGGTGATTGTACCACCTGGAGTTACTTGAAAATCTAATCTATGGTGTTGCATATTAATCTAATTAACCACTTCTGTAATATCTAAAAATGTGCAATGATTGTAACACATTTAAAAAAAATAATTACTATTTTAAAAATACGATTATACATTTTAATAAAAAATTGAACTTTTTTATTAAAAGTTAATCTTATTAAATAAATAAAAAGGATTTATCTCATGATTAATATAAATACAAATATTAATACTCAAGAAGAGTTTACTTTTAAAGGCAATACATGCCTTGCTTTTACTGAGTTTAAATATTTCGAACTAAATGCAGTTAAAAGAGGGCTTTATCAAGAATACAAGAAGATTACAAACTATTTATATTATAAACTACCCGTTGCTTTAAATAGAGCCCAAAAAACATTAACTCCTGGAAGAATTCGAGCTATCTTATGGCAAGCAGAGGCGATAGCAGCATCGTCTGATAGAGAAAATTTAGTTATAATAAATAGATTTGAATGCTTTTACAGATATTTTTTATCTAATACAAATATTTGGAATATCACCGGTAAACTTAGCGATCATAAATTAACTAGCCTTCATAAAAAATTTCAGCAAAAAAAATTAACAAGAGAAGATTATCGCTTATTAGAAACAACGGCAAAAGAAGTACAGTCTAATTACTTTATAGGTATTTTCAAGCAAGAAAGACAACGTAATACAGATTTAGTTCACGATCTGTACGATGATATAAAAAAATTAGAACAAGGCTTACCTAAAAAGTATATCCCTTTTTTTTACATGGCTTTTCAGTCTTATTTTCGATATATTACTAAACTTAATAATCTAACTGTTTGTGCTGAGTTAGCAGAATATGCTACATATAGAAACTGCTTTTGTTTAAAAACAAATATCAACATTAGTTATATCAAAGCTTCAATAATATTCAAAGAATATATATCAAAGCAAGATTCTGGACATCAATTTATTGTTATTATCGATATTTCTGATTTTTTTAACGTCAAGCAACAAGAGTATAATATAAGATTAGAACAGGGTATTGAATGCAAAAAAAGTTATTCAGAACTTGAAAGAACAACATTTGAAAATAAGTTGTACCCTCCTATTTTTAAAAACATTACAGCCGCTATCGCTGATCCTTGGATCCAAAGATCAGAACAAATGACAAAAGCTAACTGGTTAAAGTATCTTAAGAATATTGCCTGTGAGTTAGATATTCATAAATTTAAAGATTTAAAATTTGTATTTTTACCATTCTATATAGATAATAGTTAACTATTTTTAGTTATAGAAAGTAATTTGAACTATGTTTCATTAATTTAATCTAATACATAAATAACCATAATAAATTTTATCTAAATAATAATTAGTTATTTGTTTATTTTTAAATTATAAGGAAATACAATATGGCAAAACATTTTAAAACTTTATTTCTGTTATTCTCGATATTAATAATAACCAATATATTTTCCTATCAGTCAACAACAGAAGAAGCAGAATTTAATAACGCTGAAAACGTAAAATTATATGCAGATTATTTTAATAAATTTGTCGCAGACTATACTCCATATAAAATAGTAAAACAAGCATATAATTCGAATACTTTTAAACTTGAAGGTCGTTATGGGTATTTTAATGATAGAGTTATAGCTGGAGCACAAGGAACAGGTACTTATGGTGCAATAGGAGGTGCAGAATTTATAGTAAACTACAATATTGCTGTACCTTATACTCCAGGATATCCTCTGCATGTATATGCACAACCTATGAAAGAAACTTGTATTACAGAAGGCATTGTAGGACAACCGCTATACGGGTTTAAATTATATGAGTTATTCGAAGCAGCTATAAATTTAGAGTTATATAATACTGTTATAGATCAAGTATTTAATAAAAATTTTACTGATTCTAAAGTTGTTGAAAGCAATAATATCAAAAATCTTAAAAAAGTCTTAGTAGATTTTAATTTTAATAATCGACCTAACTTAGCTTCTAGCAAAGGCTTACTAAAAATACTTTATTATATTGAACCTAATGGTATTGACGGGGTTGATCTTGCAAAAAATTATACCGAGGCCGCTGTAAATCCAAGTATGGTACAAGCGATAAATGATTTAAATGAGACTTTAGAAGCAATGTATCAGGTATTAACAGCAGAAGAACAAGAGTTGTTTTTTAACTATGTAGCTACTTTTGTTGATAACGGCGGAACAAAAAATTCTAATGTTCTTATAGATAGGTCTAAAAATTTAAACATACCTGAAGTTCAAAAATATCGTCCCATACCAACTGATGAAGAAGTTATGGAATCGTTAGTTTTAAAAAATAATGACTATATCAAACCTTTAGAGCTAACAAGAATTAGCAACGATGAAGATTTAAAGCGTATTTTAGGAAAAGAGTATGACGATCTTGATCCAAGAACAGATAAGTTTAAAAACTTGTACAGAGAAGCTGTAAAACAATCTGAGTACGAAGATCTTGAATAATATGATTTAGTAATACCAGTATTTTAAATTTGATTTGCTATATTATAAATTTATTATACAGCAATCAATTATTCAAAATAATTAATAATAAATACACAGCTAGCTATTAAGTTAAATTTACTATATAGCTAGCATTGTTAGCTAATTCGGTATCATCGATTAGACTATTGTTTGAAGCATAAAGTTGATTATATAGTTTATCAAAACCTTCTTTTAAATTAATAATTACGTCATCGCCACTAGTGGTTGCAGTAGGGAATCTAGTTTCACCAGTAATAATAGTTATAGAAAATAACTTATTGTTATCAACAGATATTGTATACTGATTTTTATTGTTAGTAGTTTGTTTGTTAGTTACTTTGAGTGTATTTTCAGTAATATATGAATGATTTAACAACTGCGAAACTTTTTCGAGGGTTGTTATATCTCCTGTAAAACCATGATTAAGGTTTTCTGTAACTGTATTAATAGCATGATTAATGTCACGTTTAATGTTAGATAACGAGTTAGTATGGTTATTAATATTAATAGTGTTGTCATGCGTAGTTGTATGTGTTGCATAACTTGCAGGATTTGATGATGAAATAAAAGTCATGTTAAACTCCATAAATATTATTATTTTATATTTAGTTTATTTTTTATAAGGATTTTCTAAATATGCAAACTGTTAATTTTAGCGAAGAGTTTGTAGTTAAAATTTCAGCTTTAACTTTAGGATATCAGTATTTTAGGTTACCACAATATGGCAATATGAGACCTAACAATAATAAATTTGTTTTGAATGGTATATTAAAAAAGTTTTTATAGCAATAAAAAATTAGTGCTCAAGGTGAAAGTTTTAACGAACGTGGCGGAATTCTCCTTCCATAGCCGTAGGCTTGGTGGGAGATG
>CAKMZJ010000135.1 GCA_929200395.1 Candidatus Gorgonimonas eunicellae
GATATTGGATATTGGATATTGGATATTGGATATTGGATATTGGATATTGGATATTGTTATATGCTAAATACTTTTATGTGCTTAGCTTGCATTAAGCTTAAAGTATGTTACTATTCTCAACACAACCAATATAAAAAATAATAATAAATCGAGCTTTAAATGAATTTTTCTAATATTTATTCTTATATAAATATTCCAACTAGAGATAGCATTAATAATGTTTTAACTAGTATTAGTAATAATGTGATGTTTTATGGTAGAAGTATAAAACAATATACTCCTAAAAGAGTTTTTACTGCCGCTGCAACTTTTATATTTTACCATACTACGATTATATCTGCTGTTGCCTATTTTAAAGAAGGAGATCTACATTTTCTATTCAATAATATGAATATGTTTATATTAGTAGAGCTAGCTGTTTTTTTGATGTCTTTTTTCGTGTTTTTTAGTCTAGAAAATAATGTTCATCTAATTATTATAAAACAATTTAAAGATTACCAACGAGAAAAAAAGCTAACTTTAGCAATAAAAAATTTGCAACCCCTTCCAAAGAACTACAATTATAACAAAGCTAAAGAATGTCCAATAACTTATGATAAACTACCAGAAGATGCGACCATTTGTTACGGCAAGACACTTTATGATGCAAACGCTTTATATAAATGGCTTTTAAAAGGAAATGATATTGATCCAATGACAGCACAAAAAATAATTTGGAGCAAACTATATAAAGTTTCTCCAGTGACAGTTAAAAGTATTCTTAACAGTGATTGTTGAAAATCAAAGCAAATTAATGTATTTATTAATGCCCTGAGTAAATATATTTTTCTCGCTTTATTTGCTTACTAGTAAAGTTTAAATCTTTAAAATATACCAATAAATCATCTATCATATTAGGGTTACCACATAAATATACGGTATCGGTTTTAGAATTTAAATCTAACATCTTTATAGCTTGTTGTACACGACCTTTTACAGTATGTTGCGATTTAATATTGGTTTCTCTACTAAGACAAACAATCTTTTTTATATTGTCGTAACTATTAAAATCTTGCTGAAAAATAGCTTCATTTTCATAACGAAAACCGCTAATTATTGTAGCAGAATAGTTATTAAGAAAATCTACTGTTAAATTTTGTAGCATTGATCTATATGGTGCTAACCCAGTACCAGTACCAATAAAAATTAAATTTCCTGATACAACTTTAGGTAAGGTTAATAAACCAAATGGACCTCTTATTTGTATGGGAATGTCAACTTTATCTTGAGCAAATAATTCTGAAGCCTTGCCATTTTCTACAAAACTTATAGCTATTTCTAAAGCCTGAGTCTGCTTAAAATTTTCTGGTGAGTTAGCTATACTATAGCTACGACGATATTCCTTACCATCAACTACAAAAAATAACTGGATAAACTGACCAGCTATAAAATTAAATACCTCAAAGTCTTTATTATTTATAAATTTAAAATTAAGTAGTATAGTATTTTTACTTATTTGTATCTTGTTATGAATCTTTACATCGTAGCGTTGATTCTGCATTATACTTACCTTTTTTAATTAATATTATCATTTAGATTTATGGTGCAATTGATAATAGAGTTTAATTAATTCTATTATATCTTGTCTCCATGGTCTACGCTGAATACCGAATGTTTCTAAAATCTTTTTGCTGTTTAGTTTTGCATTGGCAGGAAGGATTATACCTTTGTTATCTATACTTTTAATAGTTCGCAAATTTTTTATTTTTAATTTGTAATACTTTTTAGATTCATATATTAATTTTTCCGCAAGCTGATTAGACGACACATGCTCATCACTAGCGTAATGAAAAATTCCCCACATGCTATCACTAACGTTACAACTTACTTGCTGAATAATAGCTACAATCACTCTAGCGCAATCGGCAGTTGGTGTAGGGTAACCTTGTTGATCGGATACAACTACTATTTCTTTCTTGCTTTTTATCAACTTTAATAAATTAGTAAGAAAATTCTTGCCTAGATAATCGATTACCCATGAAAATCTAATAATTATATGTTTGCTACATTTACTGATAATTTGCTGTTCTGATTGTAAATAACTAGTAGATAAAACATCTACAGGATTAGTTTCATCGTTTTCTGTATATTCACTTTTTTTTTGTCCATTAAAAACAAGATGACTAGAAATATACAAAAGAGGGATGTCTACATCATTGCACACCTTAGCAATTTTAGAGGTAAAATCACGATTTGCTCGATAGCAATTAGTTGGCTCTTTTTCTGCTTTTGTATGATCGTTCCAATTATAAGTATGCAAGACTAAAGTAATACCAACTTCTTGAATTATTTTTTTTAGCATTTCAGAGATATCATAAGCATCGTAAGAAATATTTACTGAATAAAAAAAAATTCCCTTTGATGTCATTTTCTCTTTTATTTGTTTGCCAAAAGCATACAAATCATTAATTAATAAAACTTTTACAATATTATTCATAGCGGCATTAATTATCGATTAAATTATATTAGTTATAACACACAATATGATAGTCGGCAATTAAATTATCCGCTATTATAAAGCTAAAAACACATAGTAGCTTTATATTTATACACCTTCTACCTGAAGATATGTCTTTTTAGCAAGCAGTTTTATACTATTAAGCTAGAACCTATTTTGTAAATCTAATAGTACTAAATTAAAAGTAATAATGCTGCTTAAAACCAAAAATACTTACCCTATGGGGGCACAGTTAAACAGATATTTCTGCTTTAATTCGAGGGTGACTTTCATAATTTAAAATTTCAAAATCATCTATGCTGTAATCAAATATTGATTTAACATCTGGATTAATTTTCATAGTAGGCAATTTGTACGGTTTTCTTGTTAACTGTAGCTCTGCTTGCTCTACATGATTAGTATATAAATGCACATCTCCAAAGGTATGTACAAAATCTCCTAATTCAAAACCTAAAGAATTTGCTAACATTTGAGTAAGCAACGCATAGGATGCAATATTAAAAGGCACACCTAAAAATACATCCGCACTGCGCTGATACAACTGACAAGATAATTTATTATTAGCAACATAAAATTGGAATAAACAATGACAAGGCGGTAGCGCTTGTTTGCCCTTTGCTGCATTCTCTGATGGGCTGATGCTAGTATCAGGCATTACTGAAGGATTCCAGGCACTTACCACTATACGTCTTGAATTAGGAGAGTTTGTTAGCTCATTAACAACCCACTTAATTTGATCAATACTTTCACCTGAAGCAGTACTCCAACTACGCCACTGCTTACCATAAACAGGACCTAAATTTCCTGAAGCATCTGCCCATTCATTCCAGATATTAACATTATTTTCTTTCAAATATTTAATATTAGTATCGCCTTTTAAAAACCATAACAATTCATGAATAATGGCTCTTAAATAGCATTTTTTTGTAGTAATTAAAGGGAACCCTTCTGCCAAGTTAAATCGCATTTGATGCCCAAAAATGCTATAAGTCCCTGTCCCTGTGCGGTCTGCTTTAAATGTACCTTGAGTTTTTACTTTTTTCAATAATTCTAAATATTGATGCATAACAAGCCTTTTCCTTATAAATAATAATCAAATATTACCATATTAAGTGGCATCTACTCAAGTGTATATACACGTGGAAGTTCAAAATGCAGGTTTTATGTCATCTAGCATTTGAAAATTATCATTTATTCTTGTGTATAAATAAGACTTTGTGGCTATCCATCTCCCACCAATCCTACGGCTATGGAAGGAGAATTCCGCCACGTTCGTTAAACTTTTTTATTAAACTGTATGTTAAAAAATATTCTTGAAAGACAAACGTATGGTAGATTAAGTGTTGAAAATACTACTTATATTTGCATCATAATATTTTTCAAAAAAATAATTGTAAATAATATACTATTATAGCTATGATTTTGCTCAATAGTAGTACAATCGCTAGTTGAGGTAGCATTATTTTTTTGCGTGGTTTTATCTAACTGCTTATCAGCTCTATGGGTTACTCTATGGGTTACTCTATGGGTTACATTATAGTTATATGAAATAATCTCTGTAGTTACTGGTGCTATTGTCGTTTTTTTTAATCTTAGATAAATAACAGTAGTACAGCATGCCTTAGCATCCCAGTAAATTAGCTTTGCTTCAGCTTCTTTAGTAAAATTACAAATATGAATTGAATTAGAAGTAGGATAAAAAAAATGACCATTTGCTATTGGACCATGATATCTCCTACGTAAAGAATCTGGAGATACGCTACTATAGACTATTATGTTTTTATTGGGTCGCAACTGAATTTCATAATCTCTATAACCTCTATATTTAGCTTTAATATTCCATGTAGTTGGTCTACTAATTTTATTCATAACTTCAGGTTGATTATATATTAGCTCTTCAACTTTATCTATTGTTATTAATAAATTAGCACTTTCATTAATATCTAATTGTACTCTTTTCATTGTAGCAGGAGGAGAAAAATCGAGAGGATCTATTAATATATTCTGATAATTTTCAGCATAACCTGGACATAAACGATTATGATCTTCAGGTAATAAAATTCCAGATTCCAATAGTTTTTTTGTTTTAGGAAAATATTTTTCTTTATGGCATTGTAAAACTTGTGCTTTAAAATCTTCATCGCAACATTCTATAAAGTTAAATTGCGTTGCTTTATCATAGTCTATATCTTTCCATAAATAAGGTTGTTTAGTTGGACAATCTGTTTTTTTAATACATCCGATTGTAATATTATAAACATTAAAATTATTTTGTTGTTTTATAGTTATACCACAAATTTGAGACCTGTAATCGCATATTTGGCTATTTTTATTACAGCTACTAAAAATATTAGCAAGACTTGTAGTATTTGTTAAATTAAAATAATTATTACATTGATAACATTTTCTTTGATTATTCCATGGTATTGATGAGGTAAAAAAAATATTATAATGCATGAAGAGATTAATATAAAAAATTAGCATTGAAAATTTCATTATTAATAATAACCTTGTAGTTAATAATACAAGTACATAAGTTTTTTAATGTTAACCAATAAGAGATAATAACTTGTCAGCAATTACCGACTAATCATGAAAGCCTATAAATAAAGGTATTTTAAAAAAGTAAAAAAAATATTTTTTGTAAACTTTTTGTGGTATATTTTTTTATTTTTTTATTTTTTTATTTTTTTATTTTTTTATTTTTTTATTTTTTTTAGAATAAAATAGGAAATTATCTATGAAAAAAGAAATGCTAAGTTATTCAAAATTACAGAATATTGTATACAATAGTTTTTCAAAAATACTAGTTAACTAAAAGAAAATGTACTATCAAGTTAGTAGATGTGCTAATGTCAGTTAGCCTTAAATACCCTTCACTGTTGCAATTTTATATTAGTTGCTAATAACATGGTAAAACAACTAAGCATAATCTGCAATCACTTTTCGATATTAAACGTATTTCTTCTGATACGCTTGATGCGTGAAAGGCTTGATATAATTGATTATACGTTGCTTAGAAACGTATTTAAAAGCATTTTCGCTCTAGTACAACGTAGTGGACAGCTATCACTATTCAAATATTTTGATGGTAAATAGGCTTTGTTGAATAAGAATAAATTATAAGGTATCCTAAATAAAAGTCTCAATTTTAGGTAAAGCCTTATGTCTAAAAGCAAATATAAATTATTGAATTGGTCTATACACGTGGCAGATGAAAATGCTAGGTTTCAGGGCTAGGTAAAATGGTTTAAT
>CAKMZJ010000136.1 GCA_929200395.1 Candidatus Gorgonimonas eunicellae
ATATGCAGCAATCATTAATGCTGTCCAGCCGTCTTTATCTTGTAAATTTACATTAATATTAGGAAATTTTGCTAATTCCTTGATTGCTTCTATTCTACCCTCTTGTACGGCAAACATTAATGCTGTAAGGCCGTCTTTATCTTGTAAATTTACATTGATCTTAAAAAATTTAGCTAATTCTTGAATCGCTATTTCATTTCCAGGATATGCAGCCATCATTAATGCCGTAAAGCCTTTTTTATTTTGTATATTTGCATCGATCTTTGGAAATTTAGCTAATTCTTGAATCACTACTACATTTTCAAAAGATGTAGCAATCATTAATGCAGTCCAACCAGATTCACTTTGCAAATTAGCATTAATATTAGGAAATTTTGCTAATTTCTTGATGATTTTTCTTTTGTCATCTTGTACGGCAAGCATTAATGCTGTAAGGCCTTTTTTATTTTGTATATTTGCATCGATCTTTGGAAATTTAGCTAATTCTTGAATCACTGCTTCATTTCCAAGATATGTAGCAAGCATTAATGCAGTAAAACCACATTCACACTGCAAATTAGCATTAATATTAGGTAGTTTTACTAATTCTTGAACTGATTCTGTTTTACCTGCATTTATGGCTACCATTAATGCACTAAGGCCTATATCATCTTGTAAATTAGCATTAATTTTAGGTAGCTTTATTAATTCTTTAATTATTTCTCTTTTCCCAGAAATTGTAGCAGCCATTAATGCTGTCCCACCATGTCTAGCTTGCAAATTAGCATTAATATTAGGTAGCTTTACTAATTTTTTAATTGCCTCGGTATTTCCAGAATATGCGGCCATCATTACTGCTGTAGTACCATTTTCAGTCTGCACATTTACGTCGATATTTGGGAGTTTCGTTAATTCTTCAAGTATTTCAAGGTTTCTATGCCTAACGGCATACATTAAAACTGTAAAACCATTTTTATCTTCCAAATTCACGTTAAAATTAGTTTGTTTTATTAATCTTCTTATTGCTGCTATGTCATTATTTTTAACAATGGTCATTAGTGGAATTTTATCTTTAATTGGGGGGGGATGATTAATATTTAACATTAACGACGTTTTGTTGAATTTAGTTATCGTATAAGGAAGGTTTATATTAACAAGTGTATTGCATAGTAATAATGGAGATATAATTATACTAGTAATGAAATATTTAGTTATAGAAAAAAGACAAATCATAAAATATTCTTATTAAAAAATACTGCAAAAAATTAAGTTATTATTATAGGCTTTGTTGAATAAGAAAAATAAATCCTAATACCTGTCAAAAATATGGTATATTTTATATTTTATATTTTATTTAAAAACAGAAATTTTTAGTGTTTTATGTGTTAAAAAACGATATTTTTTAGCAAAAAATCCAATAAAAAAAACTTATTCAATAAAGCCATTGTTATAAATAAGTCGATAGTTATTTAAGACGGCATACTGACACAAACAAGTTGTAAAATCAATAGAAATGTTAATTTAATTAGCAAACAAGTTAATTATTAAAACTTAAAAACCTGCTTTAGGCATTCTTGAGTAGCTTCATCTATTGCGTGATCTAAAGCTATTCTTTGTTAGTTATTACATACATTAGAGTTTATATGTCGCATAATTGCCGTTAGTAATAATAAGTTTTACTAATTCTTTAACTATTGCTATTTCTCCTCTATCTGCTGCGATTATTAATGCCGTTTTACCAGTATTATGCTTAAAGCTAATATTAATATTAGGTAACTTTACTAATTCTTTGATTGCATCTAGCTTTCCATGATATGCAGCAAGCATTAATACCGTAAAGCCATTTTTATCTTGTGCATTTACATTTATATTGGGAAGTTTTACCAATTCTTTTATTATTTCAACATTTCCACTAGCTGAAGCATAGCTTAATGCCGTAAAGCCATTTTTATCTTGCACGTTTGCATTTATATGAGGATGTTTTGCCAACTCTTTTATTATTTCAACATTTCCAGCAGATGAAGCATAGATTAATGCGGTAAAGTCATTTTTATATTGCAAATTTACATTAAGATTGGGTAGCTTTACTAATTCTTTAAGTGCTTTTACATTTCCCTCAAGTGTGGCAATCATTAACGCTGTCCAGCCGTCTTTATCTTGTAAATTTATATCAATATTAGGAAATTTTGCTAATTCTTTAATTTCTTCTATTGCATCGTTTTC
Organism: Candidatus Gorgonimonas eunicellae; assembly: GCA_929200395.1. Lineage (GTDB taxonomy): Bacteria > Pseudomonadota > Gammaproteobacteria > Pseudomonadales > Endozoicomonadaceae > CAKMZJ01. Next base: position 2,203 of record CAKMZJ010000136.1, read on the forward strand.
TGCAGCATATATTAATGCTGTCCAGTCGACTTCGTTTCTTAAATTGGCATCAATTTTAGGGAAATTTGCTAATTCTTTTATTACTTCTACATTTCCATCTCCCACAGCATTCATTAGCGCCGTCCAGCCGCCATTATAACTTTGCAGATTTGCATCGATATTAGGAATTTTGGCTAATTCCTTGATGACTTTTCTTCTATCCTCTTGTACGGCAAGCATTAAAGCCGTTAAGCCATCTTTATTTTGTATATTTGCATTGAACTTCAAAAATTTAGCTAATTCTTGAATTACTACTTCATTTCCATGATATGCAGCAATCATTAATGCTGTCCAGTCGATTTCGTTTCTTAAATTGACATCAATTTTAGGAAAATTTGCTAGTTCTTTTATTACTTCTACATTTCCATTATATGCAGCAATCATTAATGCTGTCCAGTCGACTTCGTTTCTTAAATTGACATCAATTTTAGGAAAATTTGCTAATTCTTTTATTACTTCTACATTTCCATCTCCCACAGCATGCATTAGTGCCGTCCAGCCATAATGACTTTGCAGATTTGCATCAATATTAGGAATTTTTGCTAATTCCTTGATGACTTTTCTTCTGCCCTCTTGTACGGCAAGCATTAATGCCGTTAAGCCATATTTATTTTGTATATTTGCATTGATATTCAAAAATTTAGCTAATTCTTGAATCACTACTTCATTTCCATTATGTGCAGCAATCATTAATGCTGTTTCACCATATCTAGCTTGTAAATTAGAATTAATGTTAGGTAGCTTTACTAATTTTTTAATTGCCTCGGTATTTTCATTATATGAAGCAATCATTAATGCTGTAGAACCATTTTCATTCTGCAAATTTACGTTGATATTTGGAAGTTTAGTTAATTCTTGAAGTATTTCTAGTTTTTCATACCTAATGGCATGCATTAAAACTGTAAAACCATTTTTATCTTGCAAATTCACGTTAAAATTAGTTTGTTTTATTAATCTTCTTATTGTTGCTATGTCATTATTTTTAACAACGGTAATTAGCGGAATGTTATCTTTCGTTGGAGGTTTATAATTAAGAGTTAAATTTAGCTGTCTGTTATGATTCGCTAGTGAATCAGAATGACTTACATTAACAAGTGTATTGTATAGTAATAATGGAGATATAATTATACTAGTAATTAAATATTTAGTTATAGAAAAAAGATAAATCATAAAATATTCTTATTAAAAAATACTGCAAAAAATTAAGTTATTATTATAGGCTTTGTTGAATAAGAAAAATAAATCCTAATACCTGTCAAAAATATGGTATATTTTATATTTTATATTTTATTTAAAAACAGAAATTTTTAGTGTTTTATGTGTTAAAAAACGATATTTTTTAGCAAAAAATCCAATAAAAAAAACTTATTCAACAAAGTCATTGTTATAAATAAGCTGTTGGAGATGTCCGATAGTTATTTTAAATGGCATTTTGATATAAATAATTTGTAAAATCAATATAGATGTTAATTTAATTAGCAAACAAGTTAATTATTAAAGCTTAAAAACTTGCTTTGGGCATTTTCTAGTGGCTTTATCTTTTATTAAATATAAAGCTGTTTTGTCTGCATTATTTTGTATTTTGAGATTAATGTTTTTAACATTTGATAATTTTTTAATATAATTATTCAAACTTTAAAAATAGAAAAATATATTTTTATAATTTATTTTCATCTGTTTTATAGGCTTGTAAAATTTCTCTGTCTATTGCAAATTTATTATTAATAAAATTATATACTTTTTTATTTGTTTTTATAGCTGTCAAAATAAAATTTTTATCTTGTTGTAGTTGTATGCTAGCAAATTTAAACATATAGGCATATTCTTCAATTGCAGCCAATGCAATATTTTTATCTTGTTTTGCACTATCATTAAGCTTTAGAAATATACTACTAGAGTTTTTAACAGCAGCAAGAATATTTGACTTATTGCTTTGTATTTTAGGACAAGCATAGAACAGAGCGTAACCGCTTATATTAGTAATATAATTTAACATAAACTTTTCATCGCTAGTTATTTTTGTTCCGACATGTGCAAAAGCTTCTAGTTTATTCTTAGTTGCAGCTAAAGCTACATCTTGATCATCACGTAATATACTACTAGCATGTTTAAGCAGTATTCCATTAAGAGAAACTAATTTAATTACGCTTTGTTTCTCAGTAAACCAACAAGGGTATTTTATTTTAACAAAGTTTACAATTGATAAAACATTAGTAGCTAATAAATCAACTAATAATTTTTTTTGATGCTTGAGATTTATCTGGTCAAGTATTATTTGCATCTCTATTATAGATAGATTATCAGTGGAGCGTAATATTTTAATTATTTGATATAATTGATAAAACTTACTAGTATTAGTATAAGTAGCCCTATCATCAATATAAGAAAATTTATCAAGATCAAATATACAGCCTAAAACGACAACTAAATAATTAAAATATTGTTGATCTTCAATTAAAGATAAATTTGCTAGTTTTTGTTTTAAGGTTAAAAAATTCCAATTAATATTGTATTCATGTATAGAGTTATCTATCAACATATCTATACCAGAAAGAGAGCCTAAAATAGGTATTAACATTGACAATTTCTTTAATATTATTTGTTTGCTTTCTATATGTGATACTTCAATTGAAAGTATTCCAGTAGATTCTTCTACCGATGTTTTTATATCACTAGCATTTTTAGTAAAACCAATATTATTTAATATTTGTGCAAACAACCAAAAGCGTTTCAGTTTTCCTTGCCAATATCCATATTTTGTAAAATCATCTGATAGTTTTAATTTTAATGTTCGTTCTTTACCAGCTTCTGCATGCTCTAGCATTTCTATAGTACATATATGTATTCCTAGTTGTATTGTCACTATAACTATATTTTCCATAATGACAATTGTGGGTGTGCCATAAACATGAATGTTATTTAATAAAGCGACACATATATTTTTTATTAATTGTTGTTCTTCAGTATTAGAGAATAATATTGAAGTAAATTTTGTATGTCTAGTAATTACCCCTAAACCAGAATTAATAGCCACAGGTGCTAAAATTTCTATAAACTCTCGATGAATCCATAAGATAATATCATGCAAACTATTAATTTCATTGATAGTTTTAGGTATGTTAAGCTTTTGCGTATCGGTAAATATTTTAGTTGCATTTTGTAATAATTGACTGAAATCACCTTTAGCTATTGTTTGGTTAGCAATACTAGTAAATTGTTGTAATATATTATCAAAATAATTATTAACTTGAGTTTTAATGGTATTAAATCTAGCTGTTAATTGTTTAGTTTCAGCTAGCTTTTGTTGTAATTCTTCACTATCTGTTGCAGGTTGTATACCTAATTGTAAATATTGTTGATAACCACTAAGAAATAAGTCAAAAGTAGCAAACAGTTGCCCTATTTCTTCTGTTGCTTCTTTGAGTATTTCTATTCTATGCGGTGCCATAGATAACAACAGCATACTTTTTTCTGTAAAGCACCTAG